>JANWVL010000044.1 GCA_025056655.1 Candidatus Methylacidiphilales bacterium | reverse complement strand
ACCCCAGAGGGTGAAGATGGAGGGGTTTTCGATCATGAATTGGTCGGCGGGATGGATGTAGATGGGGCAGTGGTAGGTTTCGGCAATGGCTGCGGCGTCGGTGATGTGGTCGAAGTGGCCGTGGGTGAGGATGAGGGCTTGGGGGGTGAGGCTGAGTTTTTGAAGGGCGCGAAGGGTGTCCTGCGGTGCGTCAAAGCAGAGGGTGACGGTTTGGTTTTTGGGGTTGGGGAGGGAGAGGATGTAGGCGTTTGTTTCTAAATCACCGCCGGTATGAGTGTAGAGGGTGTAGGAGGAAGAGGGGAGATGACTGGAGGAATCTATAGGTGGCATGTGCCTTAGGTTACAGGCTGGAGAGTTTTGCGCAGATGGTGGTAGGCGTCGATGACTTTTCGTGCGCCTTCCTGGATGTCGTCGAGGGTTTGGGTGATGCCGAAGGAGAAGCGTAGGCTGGATTTGGCTTGTGTGGGGGTGAGGCCCATGGCGGTGAGGACGTGGGAGGGGTGAACGGAGCCGGAGGTGCAGGCGGATCCAGCGGAGAGGCTGACACCTTGGAGGCTGAGGCGTAGGAGGAGGGCTTCTGCGGGGATTTGGTGGGGGAAGGTGATGTTGGTGGTGTTGGGGAGGCGGAGTTGTGGATGGCCGTTGATGCGGGCTGTGGGGATGGCTTGGAGGATTTGGGTTTCGAAGGTGTCGCGGAGGAGGCGGAGGTGATCGGTGCAGTGTGGGAGGCGGGAGGCGGCGAGCTCGGCAGCTTTGCCGAAGGCGACGATGCTGGCGACGTTTTCTGTGCCGCCGCGGCGGCCTTGTTCTTGGGCGCCACCGATTAGGAGGGGTTTGAAGGGGGTGCCGCGGCGGATGTAGAGGGCGCCGATGCCTTTGGGGGCGTAGATTTTGTGGGCTGAGAGTGAGAGGAAGTGGATGGGGGTGTTGTGGACGTGGACGGGGATTTTGCCGATGGCTTGGATGGCATCGGTGTGGAAGAGGACGTTTTTTTCTTGGCAGATTTTTGCGATTTCGTGGATTGGGAAGAGGACGCCGGTTTCGTTGTTTGCCCACATGATGGAGACGATGGCTGTATCTGGGCGGATGGCGTCGGCGACTTGTTGGGGGTCGAGGGTGCCGTCGGAATGGACGGGGAGCTGGGTGACGCCGTAGCCGCGTATTTCGAGGTCGTCGACGAGGTTATGGATGGCGGAGTGTTCGACTTGTGTGGTGACGATGTGACGTTTGCCTGTGGTGCGGAGGGCGGAGAGGATGGCGGTGTTGTCGGATTCTGTGCCGCAGCTTGTGAAGAGGATTTCTGAGGGGTCGGCGTGGATGAGGGATGCGACTTGTTTGCGGGCGTGTTCGATGGCTTGTGCTGCTTGTTTTCCTAGGGAGTAGAGGCTTGAGGGGTTGCCGAAGTGTTGGTTTAGGTAGGGGAGCATGGTTTGTAGGACTTCTGGGGCGATGGGGGTGGTGGCGTTGTGGTCGAAGTAGAGGTTGTGGGGCATGGTTTAGGCTGAGGGGGGCTGGAGTGGGGGTGAAAGGAGATAGAAGGCTGTTTGGTTTATGTTAATTTGTATTTTCCATAGGCTCGGTAACGTTCGTAGCGGGTTTGGATGAGTTCTTTGTCTGGGATTTTGTGGAGGGTTTTGAGGTGTTTGAGGATGGCTTTTTTGAGGTTTGCTGCGGCTTGGGCTTTGTCGTGGTGGGCGCCGCCGAGGGGTTCGGGGATGATTTCGTCTACGAGGCCGAATTCTTTGAGGTCTTTGGCGGATATTTTTAGGACTTCGGCAGCTTGTGGGGCGTAGGCGCGATCTTTCCAGAGGATGGCGGCGCAGCCTTCTGGGGAGATGACGGAGTAGTAGGCGTTTTCCATTATGAGGACGCGATCTGCGACGCCGATTCCGAGTGCGCCGCCGGAGCCGCCTTCGCCTATGACGACGGCGATGATGGGGACGCGGAGGGTGAACATTTCGCGGATGTTGACGGCGATGGCTTCGGCGATGTGGCGTTCTTCGGCGCCGATACCGGGGTAGGCGCCTGGGGTGTCGATGAGGGTGACGATGGGGAGGTCGAATTTATCGGCGAGGCGCATGAGGCGGAGGGCTTTGCGGTAACCTTCTGGGTGTGCGCATCCGAAGTTGCGGCGGAGGTTTTCTTTGGTGTCGCGGCCTTTTTGGTGGCCGATGATGATGAGGCGGAAGTTGTCAATTGTGGCAAAGCCTCCGATGATTGCTTGGTCGTTGCCGAAGAGGCGGTCGCCGGATAGTTCGTAGAAGTGGGAGGTGATTTCTTGGATGTAGTCGAGTGTGTAGGGGCGGGAGGGGTGGCGGACGATTTGGATGCGTTGCCAGGGGGTGAGGTGGGCGTAGATTTCTTTGCGTGTGGTGGCGATTTTTTTTTGGAGGGCGGCGATTTCTTCTTGGGTGTTGATGGCGTTGGATTCGCCGGTGGTTTGGAGTTGTTCGAGGATTTTTTCGAGTTCGGTTATGGGTTTTTCGAATTCGAGGGGGGCGACTTTGGATGGGGGGGTGGACATAGGTGAGACGGGTTGTGTTTTGTTAATTTCAGTAGGCTTTGGCGAGGATGGCAAGGGGTGCGTTTGTTTTGCCTGTGAATGGGCAGGTGCCGTGAGGGGGGAGGTTGGTCTGGTAGGATGGGTGGGGGAGGCAGCGAACGGTGATTTTGAGGTCGTTTTTGATTTGCTCTTCGTCTTGCGGGGTGCCTCCCCAGTAGGTGAGGAGGAAGCCGCCGTGGATTTCTGGTTTTTCGGGGTTTTTGGGGGTGAAGAAGGTTGTGATTTCGCGGCGGTCTGTGAGGTGATGGGTGTGGGTGTCGCGGAAGGAGAGGGCTTTTTGGTAGAGACTATGCTGGATTTGGTCGAGGAGTGGGGGGATGGTATCGGGGAGCTGCGGGAGGGGGATAGAAATTTTCTCTTTGTGGGGGCGATCGCGACGTGAGAGGGTGGCTTGGTCTGCGGCGAGGTCGCGTGGGCCGATTTCGATGCGGATGGGAACGCCTTTTTTGATCCATTCCCAGGATTTTGCTGAGCCGGTGAGGTCGCGCGAGTCGAGGTGGACGCGAAGGGGTTCGTCATGGTAGCGGATGGAACGCAGTCGATCGGTGAGTTGGCGGCAGGCTTCGATGACGGGTGTTTTGTTTTCCTCTTTGGGGGTGAAAGGAATGATGACGAGGTGATAGGGGGCGATGCGTGGTGGGAGGACGAGGCCGTCGTCGTCGCTGTGAGTCATGATGAGGGTGCCGATGAGTCGGGTGGAGACGCCCCATGAGGTGGTCCAGGCGTAGTGTTCGAGGTTGTCGCGGCCGAGGAATTTGATTTCGTAGGCGCGTGAGAAGTTTTGACCGAGGAAATGGGAGGTGCCGGTTTGGACGGCTTTGCGGTCTTGCACCATGGCTTCGATGGTGAGGGTGTCGAGGGCGCCGGGGAAACGTTCGCCGGGTGTTTTGGCGCCTGGGATGACGGGTATGGCGAGGATTTCGCGGGCGAAGGTTTCATAGACTAGGAGCATTTTTTGCGTCTCGGCGATCGCTTCGTCTTTGGTCTCGTGGGCGGTGTGACCTTCTTGCCAGAGGAATTCGGTTGTGCGGAGGAAGAGGCGGGGGCGGAGTTCCCAGCGGACGACGTTAGCCCATTGGTTGATGAGGATGGGGAGGTCGCGGTAGGAACGGGTCCAGCGGGCGTAGGCGGCTCCGATGATGGTTTCTGATGTGGGACGGATGATGAGGGGCTCGGTGAGTTTGGCTGTGGGGAGGAGTTGGCCGTCTGAGCCAGCTTCGAGGCGGTGGTGGGTGACGATGGCGCATTCTTTGGCGAAACCTTCGACGTGGGCGGCTTCTTTTTGGAGGTAGCTGAGGGGGACGAAGAGGGGGAAGTAGGCGTTGGTGTGGCCTGTGGCTTTGATGCGGGCATCGAGGAGGCGTTGGATGTTTTCCCAGATGGCGTAGCCGTAGGGCTTGATGATCATGCAGCCGCGGACTTCTGAGTTTTCGGCGAGGTCGGCGGCTTGGATGACTTGTTGATACCATTCGGGGAAGTCGTCTTGGCGTGTGGGGGTGATGGCGGTGGTGGAGTTAGGCATGGCGTGGGGGGAGGTGTCGTTATGGGAAAAGTGGAGGAGTGTTGATGGTGGGAGTATGCACGGTTTTGGCAAAGGCTGGTAGGGGGGATGTTAAGCGTGATTTTTTGAAGTTGAAGCAATTTTTTGGGGCTTGGAGGGTGAGTTGTGAGGTGATAGAGGGTATGAGGGTATGGTGTTTAAGTTTAGGACGCGGGTTTACTATTACGATACCGATGCAGCCGGGGTAGTGCATAATGTGGCGTATTTGCGGATGATTGAGCAGGCTCGGACGGAGATGGCAGAGGCTTGGGGATGGCGTTTATCGGATATGGCAAGGAGTGGGCTAGTGCCTGTGGTGGCGCGCACGGAGATTGAGTATGTGAAGCCGGCGCGATTGGCCGATGAGCTGGAGATATGGGGGCGTGTCTCTGAAGTGGAGAGGGTGCGGTTTTATTTGGAATTTGAGGTTTGGCGACCTGGGGATGGGGTGTTGATAGCGCGGTGTCGACAGGTGATGGTGACGGTGCAATTGCCTGGAGGGCGTCCTCAGCCGGTGCCGGAGTTTTGGAGGGAGAGGGTTGGGTGAGTGAGGTGAGGTTTTTCTTCAACAACCGGAAGCTGATTTGGGAGGTGTGTTTAAGGGGGCACGAATTAGTTTATTTTTATATTTTTAATCTTGACTCAAATTATTGCTGTTGCGAAAGGGGAGCTCCTTAATCCACCCTTGTGAAATGCAAATTTACATTGATGGGCAGTATTATTCGAAAGAAGATGCGAAGATTTCGGTTTTTGATCACGGATTACTTTATGGGGATGGTGTTTTCGAGGGTATACGAGTCTATAACCGAAAAGTTTTCCAACTCACCGAGCATCTCTTGCGTCTGCAAGATTCAGCACGCGCGCTTATGTTGAAGCTTCCGCTAACGTTAAATGAAATTGAGGAAGCGATACTTGAATGTTGCCGCCGTAATAATTTGCAAGATGGTTACATACGTCTTGTAGTGACCCGTGGAGTGGGGAACCTAGGACTAAGCCCTGACAAGTGCACGCGAGCTACGATTATCATTATTGCAGGTAGTATTGAGCTTTATCCCGAAAAGTATTACAGAGAGGGTTTAAAAGTTGTGACTGTTCCCACTTGGCGTAATTCTCCGGCGGCACTGAGTCCGGCGATTAAGTCGTTGAATTATTTAAACAACATCATGGCAAAGATCGAGGGCACCCTGTGTGGCGCGCAAGAGTCTATAATGCTAAATAGCGAGGGATATGTCACAGAATGCTCGGGCGATAATATATTCATCCGCAAAGGGGAACGTATTTACACACCACCGATTTATGCAGGGGCACTTGACGGCATCACGCATCGAGTGGTGATGGAATTGGTTAAACAATCAGGATCCCAGGTCGAAGAGAAAATGCTGACTCGCTACGATCTGTTTGTGGCTGATGAAATGTTTCTGACTGGCACAGGTGCTGAAATTGTTCCTGTCGTTGAGGTAGATGGGCGGATCATTGGTGACGGCAAACCGGGGCGCTTGACACAATCACTCATGGCGGCTTACCGCGAATATGCTCACCAACACGGCACTCCGTTTTAATCATTTTGTTTATGGAAGCTTCAATTAAAGTGGATGGCACTGAGAAACTGATTAGTTATATTGTGCACCTGTCTCCACTAATTGGCCTACCAGTTTTAATTCCCGCCTTAGTGTGGATCGCGAAGAAAGGTGAAAACTCATTAAGCAGCATGAATGCTGCAAGCGCCTTAAATTTTCAGATCCTCATGCTGATTCTCTCTGGAATAGCTTGGATATTAACATTAGTCTTGATTGGCTTTCTAATTTTCCCCGTCTTAGTTTTGTGGGCTGCTCTGCAGATGGTTTTCGCTTGCATAGCGACATATCGCGGAAAACCTCATCGCTACTTCCCTGCCCTGCCTATTTTCAGGGGATAACGCGGTTGGCCTCATGCCTGGCGACTCTCATCTTTTTCCACCTTTTGCAGCAATCTTTGATTGGGATGGGGTTATCATTGATTCTCACGATCTCCACGAAGAGAGCTGGTATCTATTGGCCGCTGAGAATTCTCTGCCAGTTCCAGAAAATTTCTTTAAACGTTCATTCGGCATGCGTAACGCTGAAGTTATCCGCGATCTCGCTCAATGGAGCAATGATCACGAGGAAATAAAACGCCTATCCGACCGCAAGGAGGAGCTATATCGTTCTCTAATCCTCAAAAAAGGCATAGCACCACTGCCGGGCGTCATACCATTCCTAGAAAACTTAAAGCAAAAATCCATCCCCACTGCGATTGGTTCATCCTCAGTTTTATTGAATATCACGACGGTTCTCAATTTGCTCCGGCTAGATTCATACTTTGATGTAATACTCACAGGCGCAGACGTCTCTGAAGGTAAACCGTCTCCGGAAATTTTTCTGAAATGCTCAGAGCAACTCGGCATTCCCCCGTCTTACTGCATCGTCTTTGAAGATGCCCACGTCGGTATCCAAGCAGCAAAAAGGGCGGGCATGGTGGCAGTAGCAGTCACCACAACTCATCCAGCTTATACCTTCGACCAAGCAGATAAAATCGTCGATCGCCTCGATCAGCTAAGCATTGAAGCGCTACTCCAACTATCCGATCTCAATCGAAGACCGGAGCACGTTAGTGCTTCAATTAGCACAACGTCAGAACAAGCCCGCCTCACCAGATTTCGCAGGGAATAATTTATTTTTTCCCTTCACCTGGCCGATATTCCTCTTGAGCACGGTCAAAAGCCTCACCAAAGGAGCTCAACTCCTCTCCTGGCTTGATCGCCTCGTAACGCTCTTTTTCGGCATTGAACTGTTCCTCGGAGAAGTTCACAGCTTTTATTGATAGCCCGATCCGACGCTCGGTCTTATCCACTTTCACAATACGAGCCTCGACCTCCTGCCCCACTTTAAGAACATCTTTAACGCGATTCACACGCTCCGTGCTGATCTGCGAGATGTGCACCAGCCCGTCAATCTCATCCGCAAGCTGCACAAATGCCCCAAAGCTAGCAATTTTGCTAACCTTACCTTTCACAATATCGCCCACCTTATAGATTTTTTCGATATTCTTCCAAGGATCTTCAGTAAGTTGCTTGATCCCCAAAGAAATGCGTTGATTGGTCTTATCAATTTCCAACACCACTGCCTCGACCTCCTGTCCTTTCTTGAGCATCTCGGAAGGATGATTAATCTTTCGCGTCCAAGAAAGATCCGACACATGGATCATCCCATCCAGCCCATCGGGCAACTCCACGAAAGCCCCATAAGCCGTAAAACTTCGCACCACACCCTTCACTATCGTGCCCTGAGGATACTTCAGCGACACCTCATCCCAAGGATTCGGCTCAAGCTGGCGAAGGCTCAACGAAATCTTCTGCTCCTCCTTATTTACATCCAGGACAAGCGCATCAATCTCCTGCCCCAGCGTTAATATATCCGCAGGCTTGTTGACCCTCTTCGTCCATGACAACTCCGATATATGTATCAACCCTTCAATCCCCGGCTCAAGTTCCACAAAAGCTCCGTATGCAGTCAATGACGACACCTTACCATGCACCTTGCTGTTGACAGGATATTTATCCGCGATCTTATCCCACGGATTCTCCGTCTTTTGTTTCAGACCTAGCGACACACGCTCCTTCTCCTTATCGATCTCTGTGACGACCAACTCAATCTCCTGCCCCACACTCAATATCTCCGATGGATGATTGATCCGCGTCCAACTCATATCAGTAATGTGCAGCAGCCCATCTATCCCATCCAAATCAATAAACGCGCCAAACTCCGTAATATTCTTCACCACCCCATGCACCAAGCTTCCCTTCTCGACTTCAGCAAGAAACTTTGCCCGCTTCTCCGCGCGCTCAGCCTCTACAAGTTCCCGACGTGAAAGCACCACATTCTTACGATCTTCATTCAACTTCACCACCTTACAAACCAACGTCTTCCCCTCGAAGTCCTTCAAATTCTTCGGCACCACAATATCAATCTGCGAAGCCGGCAAAAACGCCTCTACCCCGATATCCAGCATCAACCCCCCCTTCACCACACTCTTCACCTTACCCTCTATAGGTATCCCCTCATTATAAAGCTTCACAATCTTTTCCCAATTCTGCTTCTGAGAAGCCTTCTCCCGCGAAACAACAATCATCCCATCCTCATTCTCCAGATTCTCCACCAAGACCTCGATCTCATCCCCGACCTTCACCTCATCAGGATTATCAAACTGCGACAACGGCACCACCCCTTCCGACTTATAACCCACATCCACCAACACATCCCGCAAACGCTTCTCCAAAATCTTACCCTTCACAATACTACCCTCGGCCACAGGCTTGCCGATTCCTTTTAACCACTCGTTAATTTCAACAGACGACATATCCTACACCTACACAGTCTCCTCACGGAGGTTGAAGTTCACTTATCCTTACAAAAATAACTCCGCTAATGACAAAGGTTCACCTAATCCTGGCCACACCAGATGGACGCAGCCCCACTCAGGGGCCAAACGCTCCGTTGCCACTCGCAACAGACTTCCTATTAGATAAACCACACACACATATACCCGAATCCACACTCCTGACAAGCAGCAAAATCACACCCCCCTCACCCTTTCCAACATTTACACCTCCGCCCACACCCCTTATCATTAGCACCATGAAAGTCCTCGTCACCGGAATGCTCGCCAGCATGGACGACGCCTCCTACATCCAAAAAGTCGTCCAAATAGGAAAAAACAACAACCGCCACATCAAAGTATACGACGCCATCCACGAATTCACCAAAGGCGGCAAAAAACCCCTCCAACGCCTCCTCTCCACCACCGACTACATCTTCGAACTCACCCGCGAACGCGAATACGAAAAAATCGGCTTCGACATCCAACGCCACGGCTACAAAGACGTCATCATCCGCGCCCCAGCCACCGTCGAATGGAACCGCATCAACCGCAAATTCAAAGACCACCGCGTCATCCGCGACTTCATCGCCCCAGACCTCATCGTCACCCTCATCGACGCCGAGTGGATGATCAAACAACGCTTCGAAAATCTCAACCTCAACGACCCCTTCCTCCGCACCCTCCGCGAACGCCAACACACCATCTACGAAATCCTCTCATGGATGAACGAAGAAGTCTCCCTATCCGAAGACTGGGCAAAAATCATGGGCATCCCCCACTACGTCCTCGCCATCGGCGAACCACCCGAAGCCCTCTACAAACTCACCACCCATCCCAACCCATGGGTCGTCTACGCCAGCTACTCCATGACCTACGGCACCCCAGAAAAACGCAAAGTCGTCAACGACGTCATCCGCCGCCTCCGCCAATACGCCGTAGTCATCGACCCCCAAACCGTTGAAATCGGCAACACCTTCGACTCCAAAATCGACCAAGAAGTCATCTACGCCTACACCGTCCATCGCGACCTCCACTGGTATGTAGGAAAAGTCCACTCCGTCGTCGCCATCCACCCCTACGAAGATCGCCCCCCACTCTCCGCAGGCATGATGGACGAGCTCGGCCACGCCCGAGACTACATGAAATCACGTTACATGATCTTCCCCAAAGGCTTCTCCCCCTTCACCACCGACAGCTACATCGAAAAAGGCCACCTATTCGAGACCCCAGACGAATTCTTCAACTACCTCGATAACGTAGAAAAACGCCCCCGCTTCACCGAAAACTTCGAGCTCCAACATGAAATCCCCCTCCACTAAACACACACCCCACACCCCATGCACGAGCTCCCCTCCAAGCCCTTTCTCGACCACCTCGAAGACCTCCGCTGGCTTCTCATAAAAATCGGCATCACCCTCGCCCTCACCATCGCCTTAGGCTTCATCTTCACCCCACAAATCCTCGACCTCCTCTACGAACCCCTCCGCCGCGCTGGCCACGACCCACAAAAAATCCTCCGCGTCCTCGGCGTCGTCGACCCCTTCCTCATCCAAATGCACGCCAGCTTCCTCACAGGCATCATCCTCGCCCTCCCCTTCACCCTTTACTTCATCGGAGAATTCCTCCTGCCTGCACTCCTACCTTCCGAGCGCCGCCTCCTCATACCAGTCTTCACCACCGGCGCCCTCCTCTTCCTCTGCGGAGTCGCCTTTTGCTACTTCATCCTCTTACCACAAGCCCTCAATTTCTTCATCAGCTACAGCCGCCAATTTGGCCTCACCGTCGAATGGACCCTCGAAAACTACCTCAACTTCACCGTTAACCTCCTCATCGCCTTCGGCCTCTGCTTCGAGCTCCCCCTAATCATCCTCCTCCTCCACAACCTCGAAATCATCACCCACCACCAACTCCGCACCCATCGCCGCCTCGCCATCCTCCTCATCGTCATCGCAGCCGCCTGCATCACTCCCACCACCGACTTCTACACCCTCACCCTCCTCGCCGCCCCCATGATCCTCCTCTACGAAACCTGCCTCCTCATCACCCACTGGCTCGAAAAAAAGAAATCCGCCCGTTCCCAACTCCCCATCAACCCCTAGCCCGAATCCCTAGCCCGAATCCCTCGACCCACTCACTCGCTGGCAATCTCGCAAAAATCTTCTCGACAATTTATATCGTCCCAGCTACCCACCCAACTGGCATGAGGAGGCCACTCACCACCCTAGTTATTCTCATTCTCACCGCCTCCTCAAGCCTAGCTCATGTCATCCCTGATGGAGCGACGGACACCCACGCCACCCTCCAGCCCGACGGCTCAATCCTCGTTGAAATCGCCCCTGTTTTCGCCAACGGAATCAGCCACAACACCTATACCGAATTCAACGTCCCCTCACCCGGCCTCTTCTTCGATAACCAAACCCGCCAAGCCTCCACCATCCTCAACGAAGTCACCGGCAGCAATCCCTCCTTCATCCTGGGCAACGTCGAAGTCCTCGGCGCCCGCGCCCACGTCATCCTCGTCAATCCACACGGCATCACCGTCAACGGCAGCCAATTCATCAACACTGGCGGCCTCGTCCTAAGCACAGGGCAAGTTGACTTCGTCGAGCGCAACCTCACCCCCGTCATCAAGCAAAAAAACATCCAACTCACCACTGACGAAGGCACCATCACCATCGGCGAAAACGGGTTAGCTGGCGCTTTTACCTCGCTCCAACTTCTCGCCCGCAAAATCCAAGTCCAAGGCCCCCTCATCAATGAAAACGATCACCCCAACGCCCACATCAACCTCATCGCTGGATCCAGCATCGTAGAATTTGACAGCTCCGTCGCCCCCACAAACGCCTCAAAGCCCTGGTCTGTAGCCGCTCCTCACAATTCCACCCCGACGAATGAAATCCTCATCGATATCACAAGCCCAGCCCTAATCTCCGCCAGCAAAATACAAATCGCCGTCACCTCCGACGGTGCCGGCGTCCGTCACGCCGGTTCAAGCCTAGCTAGCGGAGGAGATTTTATCTTAACCTCCAACGGAGAAATTAAACTCGCCAACGCCAAGATTGAGGCAAAGCGCGATATTATCATTGAAAAACGAGATACCACAGGCACTTCTATCAACTTCTCCGCTGAAGGCTCCACCGATAATCCATTTCAGATCAAGGCCGGAAGGCATATCGATCTCCTCGCCTCACACATCGCTCTCTCTCACGGCCGCATCGACTCAGAAGACGGCGACATCACCCTCGGCCTTCCCAACCAACCAGCCAGCTCTCCTTCGATATTCAGCCATGTAGAAGCAGAAGCAGGAAAAGGCATCGGTCTCTTCGCCATAGACCAGCCCATTGTTGTTACCTCTTCAAATTTCAAAGCTGAAAGTGGGCTTTTCCAAATCCGTGGCCGTTCCCTTACCCTCGATGGATCAGAAGATCCCAGTTGGAAACCTAGCACATTCATCGGAGCACAACTCGATTTAATCATCCCCGAAAGCCTGAAAGTAAGCGGATCCAAACTCCTATCCTACACCGACCTCACCATCCAAGCTGGAGACGTTGCAGTCGAGCCAGGCATCGTCGGAGACCCTCACTCTCGAAGTGAAATCTCCGCCATAGATGGAGGCTTATACATCAGCACCACTAGTGGAGACTTTATCAACCAAGGCTCCATCATCAGCGGAAACAAACGAATCTCAGGCCTTCCCGCTTCACAAGGGGGCGTCACACTTCACTCTGCAGGACAGGTCCTCAATCAAAGCCTCTCGGCTAGCCAGCTTGCCGTTATCACCTCTCTTGCCGACGACCTCAAGATCCAAGCCAATGGAGACATCATCAATCACACAGCCAGACTATTTTCATCCCACAACATCATCCTTCTCACCCCAACTCACCTTCACAACTACATCTCATACACCCCGCCTGACTCCGCTCTGGAGCTGCACACTCGAAAGACAGGGTGGTTTATTTTCCGAAAAAAACGGACGAGTTGGCTGTGGAAGTTCAATAATCCCGCCATCGCAGGCCAACTAGCTTTTATTGTTGCCGGCAAAGGCATCCAGATCCATGCCGATCAAGTCACTAACGATGGCGGAGAAATCACAGCCAACGGCGGAGCTCTCCTAATTGATACGCGTCTACTAAAAAACATCGCAGTTCCGACAGGCACCGCGCGTTATGAGAAAATAAGCGGCTGGTGGACTCACTACGCCAAAGCCACTTCCAATCAAGAAATCTACGGCGGTCAAATCCAAAGCAACGGTTCGATTACCATCTCAGCTGCTGAATCCATTGAAAACGTCGGTGGTCGTTTCCTCGCATTAGCCGATCTGACACTTATCTCGCCCTCAGTCATCGGAAGAAGCATACAGAATTACCAACTCTATCAACGCCCCAACGGCATACGCCAGTTCTTCGGAGGCCCCTTCACAAAGCTCATCCGCAGCGATTTCGGAGGCCAGTTCATCTCATGGAATGGAACGGTGCGGATCCTTTCGGCTACGCCCGTATTGCTAGATGGTGGAGAAATTTCATCCGCTTTCCCTTATGAAATCCCCATGGGCGTTCACATTCTTCGACACCCATCCAAAGATCGAGTCACGGCTGACGACCATTTAGGATTTTTCGATTGGTTATTTTGATGAAAACAGCCCATCCCGATCAGCCGGAAAGATACTTATTGCCCCGCTCACTCTTACTGCTCGCGGTCCTCTCTTTGCATAGCTCACTAAATGCACAACTCGCATCCGACCCCGCACAACAACAACTCCGCCAAGAACGACTCAAAGCTGATGAAGAGCGGCGATTCCGTCCGACTCCTCAAGTCTCAGCGCCTGCACAAGAGCCGTCGCCTTTATCCCGTGCGCCCAGCACTGGCCCGAAATTCCCGATCGACACCATCACCATTGAAAACCTCACCGTTTTGCAAACTAAAGCTCTCTCACCCATTCTCACAAAATATCAAGGCACAGAAATGGGGCTAGCCGATATCGATCGCCTCATCAACGAGCTGACCAATTTCCTCATCGAAAAAGGCTACATCACCACGAGAGTCTATATCCCTCCACAAAACATCGCTACCACACGGACGCTCCGCCTCGTCGTCGTCGAAGGCAAAATCGAAGAGATCGTTCTAAATCAAAACCGCTGGCCAGATCGCCTCAAAGCCTTTATGGCCCTCCCCTTGCACAAAAACCAAATCCTCCACCTTCGCCATCTCGAGCAAGGCGTAGATCAACTCAACCGTGTCCCCTCCGCCCAAGCTCAAGTAAAACTCGAGCCCGGCTCAAAGCCCGGTTATTCCATCATCAATATCACCAATCGACCCCGAAAAGCTTACCGCTTCGGCGTCGGCTACGATAACCACGGGCAGTCCATCACAGGCCGCAACCGCATCCGCCTGAGCACAGAATTCGACAATGCCCTCAACCTCAACGAAACCTTCTCAATCTTCTATCTCGGATCTCAAAACACAAACGCTCTCGGCGCCTCTTTCTCAGCCCCTTTCCGCTGGTGGACTCTTCAATCTTCTGCCGCATACTCAGAATACCTCGTCGGCATAACGCCAGGCGTCGAGCTCTTCGGATCTTCCTTCCAAATCACCGGTGGAATTCAACGTATGCTCTACAGAGATTCGCGTCAAAAACTCTCCCTCGGTCTCGACCTCGAAGTCAAAGAATCAGCTCGCGTGATCAACGACATCATCCTCCTTCCTCAACCCCTCACCGCCCTGAAACTATCTGCCATGCACAGCTACCGCTTCGATAAAGCACAACTCACCTCCGATCTCACCTTTTCACAAGGCTTGCCTATCCTTGGTGCAAAGAACGACCCGTCATCCTTATCCTGGAAAGATCCTCATCGAGAGTTCACCAAATTCGAAATTGGCATTTCCAATCTCCTGACAATCCAGCCTTGGCTCAGTTGGCGCGCTTTGATTCGAGCTCAATACTCACTACATGGACTTTACGGTAGCGAACAACTCTTCCTCGCTGATATCACCTCCGTCCGCGGCTTCTCCTCCGCCACCGCTATCGGTGATGATGGCATCTACGCCCGCAATGAACTCACCTTTAGCCCGCCTCCTCTCACCAAAATTAAAACACTCGACTGGCTCCTCACTAAATTTTCCCCCTATCTCTTTCTCGACTCAGGTTATGCCTCTCTCAAAACTCAAGACTCTGGCACTCGCCTCACCTCCGGCGGTGCCGGAATCCGCTTTCAGTGGGAATATCTACAAGCCGATGTAGCCTACGCACACGCCCTCGATTGGGATCGCAAGAAACAAAAACTTTCCAGAAACCACGAAGTCTATTTCAGCATGGGAATGAACTTAAAATTTTAGACGCACAATGAAATTTACCTTCAAAATCCATAATCGAAAAATTAACTTAGAAAAGAAAGGCCAGAATAACATGATCGCCTCGACCCGTCCCCGTCGCACTGTGGGATTTACTCTCGCATCATATTTATTCATCTCATTACTGTTGCTTCTCGACCTACCCGCCCAAGTCGTCCCGGATTCATCTGCCCCAGCCCATCTCCAACCCTCAATCAATCATGTCGGCAGCATCCCCGTCGTCGCTATCACCGCCCCCAGCACCGGAGGCATCTCCTGGAACCAATACACCCAATTCAATGTCGGCTCTCCTGGACTCGTGTTTAATAATTCCCTCACGGCTATTAATAGCATCCTCACAGGCACAACCATATCCGCCAACCCCAATTTTACCGGCGCCGCAGCCCTCGTCATCCTCAACGAAGTCAATTCCACTCAACCCACCAGCCTCTCAGGCCCAATGGAAATCGCAGGCCACTCCGCCTCCCTCATCATCGCAAACCCTAACGGCATCACCGCCAACGGCGCCTCCACCATCAACACCAGCCGCCTCACCCTCACCACCGGCACACCCTTCATCGATCCGTCCAATAAACTCCACCTCCACGTCACCCAAGGCCAACTCACCATCGCCTCAAACGGCCTAAACACCAACGGCGCAGACACGACCGAACTCATCGCCGAAAAAATCCAGCTCAACGGCCCCATCCACGCCGGCAACGGAGACCTTACCATACAAGGCGGTCAACACACCTACCACTGGCACGATCAAGCCACCACTACAGGATCTGGCACAGGCACTGGTTACGCCATAGACGGCACAGCCCTCGGCGCCGCGCAAGCCGGAAGCATCAAAGTCGTCGCTACTCAAAGCGGCGTCGGCGTCCGCATCCCCGGAAATCTCGCCGCCACTACTGGCGACATCACCCTCGATGCACATGGCAACATCATCATAGGACAAGCCAAAGCCAAGCGCGACCTCAAAGCCACCAGCTCCGCTTCCACCCTCACCACAAAAGGCACTATCCAAGCCGATCGCGATGTCACACTCATTTCAAAACAAAATCTCAAAATCGAAGGAGCCGTCTCGGCCAAGCGCCATGTCGGTCTAGGCACAGAAGCCAACGCAGATTTAGAAAACGTCATACACGCCGAAGGCCGCGCTGAAGTCTACGTGGGAAATCTAAAAATTACTCCCAACGCCGGCATCTGGACGAGCCAGGAAATCTCCATCGAAACCCCAGGATCCATCGATCAAGCCGGCACCTTGAGCAGCGACTCCTGGATCAGCATCCTCTCAGGCAACTCATATCAACTCGGTGGTCTCACACGCGCCAGCAGCGACATCCTCGTCCAATCCTCATCCCTACACCTCTCTCCCAACGCCCAAATCGACAGCGGCAGCTTCCTGACCGTTGAAACTTCAGGCCCCATAAATCTCGGCTACCTCGCCACCCTCCAAGCCGAAAACTCCATCCTCCTCAGCACTCCCCAAGACATCACCAACCGCGGCATCATCAAAGCCAGCGACTCCGTCCTTCTACAAACCCTCAGCACCATCGATAATCAAGGAGCCTACATCACCGCCGATGCCATCCAACTCGACGCCGGCCAACTCCTCAACAACAGCAACTACGGCACCATCGAAGCCGGCACAATCGGCCTCCAGATCAACGCCCCCTCAATGCTGAATATCGCCGGCTACATCATCAGCGGTAATCTCATCAACCTCCAACTCGGCGCCGGCGGCCTTAACAACTCCAACGGCGTCATCTGGGCACAGGAAACCGGCGACCTCCTCATCACTACCCCCGGCACCCTTATCAATCACTACGGCTACCTCTTCGCTGATCGCGATCTCGACCTCTGGGCCAATCAAAAAATCGATAACCTCGTCGGCACCATCCAAGCCGGTCGCCATGCCTGGATCAACACCGCGCGTCTAGAAAATCGCCGCGGCCCCGTAGTCCGCATCAAGGGCGGAAATGACCGCGATTTCGATGATATCGAAACTACCGACCTCGCCATCCTCAGCGCTGACGGTGACCTCACCATCACCCTCGAATCCGCACCCGGCCTCAAAGACGGAAGTTTGCTCAACGATGCCTCCATCCTCGGTGCTGGAGGCCACCTCACCATCACAGGCGCCTCCCTCGTTAATAATGCCCACACCCTGTTGCACGAACGCTGGAAACGCGTAAAAAAGAGCGGTATCTCAGGATGGTTCGGGGGACGCCGCTGGGTCCTCGACCGCCGCTGGACCACAGGCACAGCCAGCACCGGACAAGCCGGCGGCACGATCAACATCCAGCTCACCGATTCCTTCCACAATACAGGCAACTGGATCGGCCAATCCTTCATCCTCTCCGCTCCCACCGTAGTCAACGGCATCACCGATTACTTCACCCCCACTCCAGCGCCGACGGTGCCGCGTCGCCAAGCCAGCTTCGGCATGGACTCTCTCCCCACCCCATCCAATGCCCTCTTCCAGACCAGTCGCGATCCGAATTCCCTCTACGTCGTCAGTTCCGTCGTCCCCTACAACACCGACCTCGAGCTGACCCCATCCTACCTATCGGAGCGTATCGGCATCAGCGGAGACCCGTCCACCGTTCGATTCTTTGCCGATCCCCTCTACGAAGCCTACTTACTCCAACGCCAAGCCATGGCCGATCTCGGCCAGCGTTTCTACTTCGACGACGTCTCCACCATGCGCGAACAACGCCACCACCTCTACGAAAACGCCCTCTCCCTTCACCAATCCTTCCCCGACCTAAAACTCGGCGACCTCCTCACCGAGACTCACCTTGCCTCCCTCACCGAACCCGTCATCTGGTATGTCTACCAAGACGTCCTAGACTACCAAGCCGCAGTCGCCGACTATGAGCGCCGCCTCGCCGAGTGGCAACGCCTTTTCGGCAACCAATTTGCTGCCACCTCCAGTAAACACCACTCCACCCACACCAGCTCCTCCTCTCGCCTCGGCCGCCCTGAGCCACCCGTCCACATCATCCCTGAAAACCGCGTCCTTGTCCCCACCATCTATCTCCCCACTCCCCTCGAACAATACGCCAACATCTACGGAGGCCGAATCCAAGCCGAAGAAGCCACCATCCGCGCCCGCGACCGTTTCCACAACACCGGTTTCGTCAACATCCAAAACGACCTCACCATCGCCGCCGGCCAAATCAAAAACGAAAGACGCGTCGCTCAAGCCGTCGCCACCGTCACCATCAATGACTTCATCGGCAGCCGCACCCGCAACGTCTTCTACGACCAAATACAAGAAGGCGGTGAAATCAGCGCAGGCGGCAATCTCACCCTCCTCGCTGGCGACCCCGGCATCACCAACATCGGCGGCCTCATCATTGGCGGCCAGCGCGTCCGCCTCGAAACCACCGGCTCCATCCACAACGACGCCCAACGCGGTGAGTTCATCGTCAACTGGGACCGCGGCGAGCTCGGCGCCCTCTTCGGCATGAAATCCTGGGATCGCGGCGTCCTCTTCATCCACGGACAAATTGTCAGCGGCGACGACCTCCTCATCCTCGCCGGCGACACCGTCACCAATCGCGGCAGCACCATCGAAGCCCTCGGCGACGTCGTCATCCGCGCCCCACGATTGATCGAACAAGACATCCACGCCGCCACCTACACCAAATACCAAGGCGCCAGCTTCAACGGCCTCGGTTTTGACTTCTCCACCCAAAAAGAAATCGTCACCGCCCGCAGCTCCATCATCAGCCATTTCGGCGACGTCACCCTCATCAGCGACGAAGGCGACATCCGCAACGTCGGCTCCTCCCTCCTCGCCGCATACGACCTCACCCTCTTCGCCGGCCAAAACCTCATCCTCGACGCCCGCACCATCGAAGCCATTGAAGGGCTAGGACAATTTATTTTTAATGGCACAGGTGTTGAGTTAGCAAAATCAGAATGGAACAAACCAAAAACCGAGATCAGCTTAGTAGCTGCGGGGAATAACCTCATTCTTCAATCCGGAAATGATATCATTTCAAAGGGAACGTTGATACGCAGTGGCAACGATATGTGGATAGTTGCAAACAATGACATTTATTTCGACCAGCACACGGTTAATCGATGGGTAAAATCCAATGGGATGTCCTTAGGCCTGGAATTTTTTGGTTCCGGGTTAATTAATGCTCTATTCACCCAAAGTGATCTTAGACAGGCTGCTATTGACCTCTTTCCACTTTCACAACCCATCCAAAAATTGATAGCGTCTAAAGATTGGCAAGACTACCTATACAACGGTGCTCAACTAGGAATGGCAACCTGGAATATGATGGAAGGAATAGGTAGCGTAATCGAATCAGGAGGGGGATTGACAAATGTAGGGTTACATTCGGTAGGCCTAGCAGATGCTAAGGGAAATTTGCAAATCTCAGTAAGGCTAAACTACGATCAATGGAGACAGCGAGACGACTGGACTGAGAGTTACCGCAATACTTTAATTTCCGGTGGCTCTTTATATCTCAAATCTGGAAATGATACTCATATGAAAGGAGGCACACAAATCATGGCCATCAAGGATATCTATCTTGACTCCGGACGCAGTATTTCCCTTGAAGCAGGTAACGATAAATACACAACTAAAAAATCGAGTTTCGGTGCAACGGTAGGAGTAACAGTGGGTCAGGGAGGCTATGGCGTTACCCTAGGCGGACGAGCTTCAGGAGCAGTATCTGATGGCACTATCTATCATCAAGCTCGGATTTTAGCTAAAGGAGATGTTAATATAAAAGCCAACCAAGACTTTATTATCCACGGTGGAAATATAACAGGCAACGATATAGAACTAAAAGTTGGCAGAAATTTACACATCGAAAGTTTACAAGATCGTCACGAAGAATCTACTTGGCATGCTAGCGGCGAGGTAACATCAGGCATGGGCTTTTCCTTCAAGGCTGCAGGCGGCTACAGTGACGGAGATAAAGCGTGGGCAAAACAAGTTAGCGGTATCCAGTCAGAAAATCGCTTGAAGATCGATGTTGGGAATTCTACAAATCTTATTGGTGCATTTATAGACTCCAATAGTAGCAATGTAACTCTCTTCACACCTTGGCTGAGTTTTCGGGATATTGCAAATTATGATGAATACAATGGCTTAAACCTGAGCATAGGTATAAATCCAGATAAAGCAATATCAGGAAGCCTAGGCCTTAGTTATTATGATAGAGACCGAACGGGAATCATTCGAGCAACCATAGGCAAAGGTGATATCGTTACTGGTAGTTCTCTCGCAGGGCTGAATCGCAGCATATGCAACCTTGAGGAAATCACTCTTGATGAGGATACGAAAATTAAGTTTTTAATGCCAGTGATTTATGATGATAAGAAATTAGGGGAAGAAGCCAGACGTGTCTTTCCTGCCACTTACGCTACCATTAGCACGCTTCAAAGCGCAGCGGCAATGTTAGCTTTAAGCCCTCTTACCCTACTTGAGCAGACAGCTTTGAAAAAAGGTGATTTGATGTGGGGACTCGCTTCCACTTATGCTACGATCTCAAGAGGACCTTTAGAATTTACAGAATATTATAGAACTGCACAAAAAGCTTACGACATCAGTCCAGGTTACGTATTTATATTAGGCTTACAACAGATTCCAACTATCGGAAATTTCATTCCTGGTCGACAAGCGACATTTAATTCCGAATTGCCACTAAGATTTACATGGTCCGGAGGAATTAATGATGATTTAAAACAAGACCGAGATAAGAAAACTCAAAAGGCTTTTGGATATGAAAACTTTTATGGTAACCCATATATGCGGGGCACAGCGACCGAGGTTGGAAGCAGTATGTTATTGGGAAATACAGCCCCAGGGATGAACTATCTAAGACAATTATTAACAGATAAGGAGGCTTATTCCGAAAATAAGTATGGCGGTATCCTAGCCAATGCTCACAGCGGTGGGGTCATGCGCACTTCTCACGCCAGCCGTTTTCTAGCCTATCATGATATTCCAGTAGTAGGCTTTGCAGGATCACAAGGGCCAGCGATTGGCTATTACAATAATATATATAACCATAAGTTCTTCTTGAGCTTCGCACCTAATAAAGCAGAGGTAACGAGTATGCTAGCAACAATGCTTTTACCCTTTTATTTCACTAATTCAGGTTATGCCAACCCACCGGAAGTCAGTTTCTTTAGCCCACATGGCAAACATATACAACCCAGCCCCCAAAACCCAAGCGAGTGGTTGGATGAAATGAAAAACTTTAATTCTCAGTTCAAATTTTAACCTAATCTTATATGAAATTATTCCTTTACATATCTCTATTACTTTTCACACTCGTTATTGCAACTCCCGCTAAAAATAGGAACCAAAGAGAAATTATAGAAAATAAAGAATTCGACACTTTTATCAGAAAGCTAGATACTTATCCTATCGGCACTGATATTAGAAAAATGAAAGATGATCCTGTTATTGGAAAATATCTAATTGGAACTCATCATTTAATACAAGGATATCCAAAGAGTCTATACAATGCCTATAAAAAAATATATACAAATCCAAAAATGAATAGTAAATATAATTTTAAGATTTATGTAAAACCATCTAATTTTTTCGATGATGAGAGATCGATGAAAGAATATTTTAGATATTGCACTCAATTCTTCTTGAAAAAATTTAAGTTTCAGAGAGACAACTACTTGCTAAGGCCTTTCATTCCCAAATACACTAGTGGATTCTATTATTCTGAAAACGACTCATATTTGAATAAATACAATACCCCAATGACAATAAGGCAGTATAAAAAAAGAGAACAAGAAGCAAAAGATACTAATGCAAAATTTCATCCTCGTAACATCTTGAGAGCTTATATATTATGTGAAAACGTAGCAATGAAAAAAAATAAATTAAGAGGCCAAACTCTTCTTTCCTACATGGCTCGAAATGTAGAACTAGAGTCAAAAGGATTAAAAATGAGCGAAGAAGAATTAAAAAATGAATGGACAGCTTACCTATATAAGGGGTATTGTTTTGTTTTTTTTGATGACTCTATGGCGATAGAAGATTTAAAACAGGTAGATAGATGGCATTTTGATTATTAAAAACCTAATGTAATCCATAATAAAAAAACTATTTCTTATGCTTCACTACAAGCACAAACACTACAGAGCGTAGAGTCCATGCGGCATATTAAACTCCACAATCTTAAATGCCCTTAAAGGAAACAAATTTTTTCAAGATGCTCCCTCCTACATGTGGATAGACAAACAAAGCGGCCTCCTCGCCAGCGACGCCCTAGATATCGACGCCGCCGGCCATGCGCACCTCCGTGGCGGCCTCATCCAAGGAGCCGAAGGAGCCAGCCGATTCAAAGCCCATAGCATCAGCTACGAAGACATCCAAGACTACAACAAATCTGAAA
>JANWVL010000043.1 GCA_025056655.1 Candidatus Methylacidiphilales bacterium | reverse complement strand
CGGCCAACACCCCTACGACCGAGTCTACCAAGCTCACGGCATCGAGCACCGCCTAATCCGCCCCCGTCACCCCCAGACTAACGGCATGGTCGAACGTTTCAATAGCCGCATCAGCGAAATCCTGGCCACGACCCCTGTTCGGCTCCGGCGAGCAGCTAGAAGAGACCCTCATGCGCTATGCTGCTCTGTATAACCATGCCATCCCACAGAAGGCCCGCGGTCACCTCACACCCATCCAAGCTCTCAAAAACTGGTCTGCAAAACGGCCTGAGCTGTTCAACAAACAGGTTTATAATCTTACGGGACTTGACACATATGGTTAAGATCATATGGAACATAATAGGTAGAGCAGTATACGCCTTGGTGCATAAAATGTCGTTATATGATCCTGCTATCGCAGACTTTATAAGAATATACCGATACGAATGTATTGAAATAAGGGCAGACGGTGAAATCGCTGTAGTCTCGGCCATAAATTTATGGCTGTGATTTACAGGTCAGCTTGAAGTTACAGTAATCGCAGTATCGGGTATTAATCAATAATTTCTTGTGGTGTCCGATCTTTTTTGATTGGCCATGGCAGAGCAATTATACCTATTTCTTTACGTATAAAATTAACACGTACTAGATTGACTATAGAGAGTGCAGCTGCACTGGCTACTGCTGCTCCTGTCCCGCCATAGAGAGGGATCAATATGCTACATCCAGCTGCAGATATCAACAAAGCAATGAAATTTGCTTCGAGATAGCTTCTTTCACGGCCTGTCATCGTCAGCAAGAATCCGACAGGGCCTGTCACGACATTGATGATTTGACCGATCGTCAATATTACGAGTATGGCCCAAGCCGATGTAAATTCGGGACCAAACAGAGACATGATTTTATCAGGTATTGTCATGAACAGCAGCATGGCCGGTGCTGATATGATAGTGAGTATCATTGCGCTATGACGCACGATATGTTCCAATGCATAGGTATTGCCTTGTCGGTAGATAGCAGCGATCTTCGGTGCAATAATCGAGTTAGCAGCCACCAGTAGTAGGCTAATCAGTGCTGCCGTTCTATGGGCTGCACTATACTGTCCAACCTCTACACTGCTCGACCAGAAGCCAAGTAATAGAACAGGTAGTGCCAAGTTGAGTTGATGTATAAGCGTTGCTCCTAACAAAGGAAAGCTGCTGGATAACAGTGTTGTGAGAGCGAATTGAGGTCTTACTTGCCCATGTTTACGAGTGCATAAATACCATATCAGCGCGCCATATCCCATGGTAAGGAACGTGGCGGCAACATAGGCCAGGACAGCACCATTAACTCCATAAGAATAAGCCAGCAAGAATGTTAACGCAGTGGCGAACGCATGGATTAGCACGCCTTGTATTAGCATGCTATCACGAACGTTTTTGAGACCTTGCAGTGCACGAGCTAGTATGGTGATGCATGCCAGAGGCACGATAGCAAGTGACATTAGGGTGAGTGGCTCTGCTAGATTCGGCTCGCTAAAAATGTATTTCGACAATGGGGTCGCAAGGATAAATGTCGTGACCGCCAGTATGGTTGACATGGCAAGTGACAACCATAGCGCATGTCGCACAACCCCACGCACGGATTGCCATTCCTCTGCAATGGCGTGAGCAGCAACGTAACGGGTTACACTATTGTCCATGCCCAAGCGTCCGACAACGGCGGATAGTGTAATTATAGCGAGCGCTAGGAAATATAATCCCGAGCCTTCTGCGCCGAGTAGACGTGCAAGGAGTAAATGAAAGAGAAAAGTTATGCAGGCACCAATGATTTTTATCAGAACTGCCAGCGCGCCTTTGCTTAGTATTTCATACATGTGGCTATCTAAGCTCTGTCGCAGCGATGTGGCTATTGAGCGTAACGATTTCATGTATCTCGTAGAAAAACGAATTGTGGTCTATAATAAGCAACGTAATTATAATTAAGCGCCGATCCTGTAATTGAGCCGTCGATTGAGATTGCTATGCTGTATTAGCATATTATGTGCAGTATAAATAAACAATCGCGAAAAGATTAGGTCATGTGCAGAAAATCTAACTTCTCTTGATCCCAAACCATATCGCATTAATCTTGGCTAGCAAATCCTGCAATATATACTTCTTAACAGCGACGTAGTTACCTTTGAGCCGGAGATTATCAGTTATGGAAGGTCTGCTTAACGGGCGTCTGTCTACCCTGCCTTGACGCACCGCCGGAAATTATCAGCTATGGAAAGTCTGCTTAACCCACCCGTCCTTTGATGTGAGATAGTACGGACAGCAAGCCTCCAGAGAAGAGAGAGAACGGACATGAAGCAGATGAGCCTGGCCAGTGCCGTGACGGGGTTTGAACGCAGGGTCAAGAAGACGCGCAAGCGTGTCTTTTTGGAGGAAATGAACCGGGTGGTGCCGTGGGCTGAGCTGGTAGCGCTGATTGCGCCGTATGCGCCCAAGCGCGGTCCCCAGGGGGGACGCCCGCCGTTTG
>JANWVL010000042.1 GCA_025056655.1 Candidatus Methylacidiphilales bacterium | reverse complement strand
GTTTGGAAAATTAGAATGATGGCAGTATGGGGAAGAAGATAAGCCGTGAGGTGTATCAACAGGAGAATGTTGTCGAATTGGCGCGTTTTTTCTTGGGAAAGTATATCGTGAGTGTGACGCCGGAGGGAAGGGTTGGGGGGTGGATTATAGAGACGGAAGCTTACGGGGGAGAGGAGGATTTAGCTTGTCATGCGGCAGGAGGGAGAAGGACTTCGAGGACAGAGATCATGTATAGGCCAGGAGGAGTGGCTTATGTTTATTTGTGTTACGGGCTACATCATATGCTTAACTTTGTGACAGGCCCTCGTGATGTGCCTTGTGCTGTATTGCTCCGTGGGGTGAAAATTGAGGAGGGAGAGGCTGTTGTAAAGAGTAGGAGGCGAGGGGTGCCTCGCGAGAGGTGGGGGATCGGTCCTGGTTGCGTGACAAAGGCTCTGGGAGTGACGATTAAAGATAACGGGGTGTCGCTAACTGGGACAAGGCTTTGGATAGAGGATCGCGGTGTGGAGATACCGGATGCTGAGGTTTGCTACACACCTCGGATAGGGGTGGATTATGCTGGAGAGATATGGTCGCAAAAACCTTGGCGGATGGTGTGGCGAGGAGGGCTTGCTTGAAAGTTAACGCTGGCTATACAGTAAGGATATGATTTGGGGTTCGGAGTTTCAAAACCGGGAACCGCTCTTTTGGATCGGTGGGAGGCCTGTATATGCGACGGTGGTGTTGATTGTTGCCTATTGCATTGGGATGGTGTTTGTCGCTTTGTCTCAGAGCGTGAGCGGGGATGGGATATGGTTAAATCTGGTGTTTTCGAGCGAAGCTTTTTGGGCAGGGAAGTGGTGGCAGATCTTTACTTACCCATTGATGAATTATCCGTCGTTATGGTTTGGAGTGGAGATGGTGATGCTGTATTGGTTTGGGAGCGAACTTGAGAAGTATTTGGGGAGGCGAATGTTTTTTATTTTTTATGGACTGTTGTGGTTGGTGCCTGTGTGGGTGTTGGCGGTGGGGGGAGCTTGGCTAGGGGGAGTGGTGTATCATGGCAGTGGAGTATTGAATTTTTGCGTATTCACGGCTTTTGCGATGATATATCCAAGAGTGGAGTTGATTTTTACGTTGCAGGCGCGCTGGTTGGCATGCGGGATCGGAGGCTTGTGGGTGTTGTCGATGTTTGCAAAGCGTGCATGGATTGATCTGGCTTTTTTTGTGGCGAGCGTCTTATTGGTCTGGATGATTTTAAGATGGAATTGGGAGAGTTTCTTTTTTTCTGTGCGGACGTGGTTAGAATCGAAGTTTAATCGACCGAGAGTAAGGCGTCTAGCGAAGCAAAAGGCTACAGGTAAAATTATAACGGGCCGAAAGATAAATGATCGGGTTTCCGCTGATGTAGCTCTCCGAAAGAAAGAAGAGGAAGTTGATTTAATCTTAGATAAGATTGCGGCTCATGGATTGGACAGCTTGTCTCCAGCTGAGAGAAAACTACTTGAGGAGCATAGTGCTGCGCTGTCTAAGGGGGATTAATAAAGAATGCGCGACTTAATTAATCGGACGAGCTGTCGTTGGTGACATCTTTGGTGGGGGATGTGATTTGCAGGCTGGATAGGGGGAACTGGATTGTTTGGAGGTTTTTATTTCTTTCGCTGCAGATTGATAGGGTGATGAGGGGATCGTCCGAATCCCAATCTATATCGATCAGGCCGAAGTTATTTTCTGTGATCTGCTTGGTTTCTGGGATTCGATAGGGGTTGGGTTCGGCTGGATTTTTGAAGCCAGACATGTTTAGGGAGCTGGAAGTGAATTCTGTAATGGGATAGCCAGGAGAGAGAGGGTCATCAACAGGGAGACGTGAGAATTCTGCCATGTGGCGGTCTCCGGATAAGAGGATGACGCCCTCGGCGTGGGTGTCGCGAATCAGGCGTAAAAGGCGTTGACGCTCATGTGGGAAGTTACCCCAACATTCCCAGCCATGTTCGTTGGAGAGGACTTGGATGGAGGAAGCAATTAGGCGGATTTGTGCTGGGATGCGGAGTTGTTCTTCGAGCCACTGCCATTGAGCCTCGCCGAGGATGGTGGTAGTGTAGTCATCGGTGGGGATGTATTTTCCGAGAAGGGCGCCGGAGGGAGTGATGCGTTTGCCGTATGGATGGGTGGAGAGTGGGGAGCGAAAGGTTCGTGTATCGAGGAGAATAATTTGTAGGCGTTTGTTTTCTGGTCCGAAGATGTAGGCGTCATAGATTCCTTCGCTTTGCCAAGCCCGGCGGTCCGTAGGGATGTAGAGTTCTTCTAGGAAGACCCGTTGAATTTGCTCACGAGTGGGGTGATCGTCGCGGCCTTCATCGTTTTTTCCGTAATCGTGATCATCCCAAATGAAGAGCATGGGGATGGAGGTGAAGAGAGATTTGAAAGGGCGTATTTTTTTCCATTCTTTGTAAACGGATCGATATTCTTCGGGGTCGTGTGTATCTGAGTAGATGTTGTCACCCAAGAGAAGGATGAGTTGCGGGGATGCTTCCGTTATGGCTTTCCATATTGGAGCGGGTTTCTTTTGGTTATGACAGGAACCGATGGCGATTTTTTTTATTACAGACTCAGAAGGGGGTAATGGAGCGGCATGGGTTGAGTCGGATTGTTGTGAATCTGTGTCTTCGGTGTGAGCTATGAAGGGGAGGAGAAGAAAGACGAGTGTTAGGAATTTAGTTCGCATGAGGTTATCGAGCGTGAGTTGATTTAGCTATGCCCGGGAACCTGATGGGAGTCGAGTTTAATTGCTAAGAATTTTTGTTACGTAGTTTGTTGAAATTTGAATTTTGATTAGCAGTAAGGGCTCAGTTTTGCTTATCGGTGATTGTTTCGATCTTGTTGGAGTGATAGTCGGAGAGGCCAACAAAAAGGCCAGCTCCGCTAAAGATGGCACCGAGGAGTTGTGCAAGAGTGACTTTAGCTCCTGCAACAAAAAGCACGCTGAGGAAAGGCATCGCGACGACATAAATGGTGGTGAAAGGCACCCAGATATGAACTGGATATTTGGAAAGTTTAAAGAAACCCCAACTATAAATGTATCCCGTAAGGCCTGCTGCTAACGCATAGACAATTGCTTCGTAGCTGAATGATGCGGCGTCTTGTCCGAAATACAGGAAGTGAATAAAGGTTTTGCCTGTGATCAAAGCTGTGATGCCGAGGAATAAAGATGCATAGGTGAACTTAAAAATCTCTCGCCATAGAACAAAGGCGTTGGCTGAGACTTTATGTGTGGCGAGCTGGACGGACTTGTTGTTGAGCACTTGTTGCGAGCAGAGGCAGCAATTGATTACAATAATCCAAATGTAGGCTTGCAAATCGAGGGCGTTGAGGCGTTCAGCCGCTGAGGCTTCAAACTGACTTGGGACTGCGCTTTTCATGATGATTTGATTGAGTGAAGCGAGAGCGCCTTCAAAGCGATACGAATTTAAGAAAAGGCCAATAATTACGAGTATCGTTCCGATCCAATGTTCTTTTCGCACGGTGGATCCAAACATCAGGCCAGTAAAGATGGGTAAGGCGACGAGGTAGAAGTTAATATAAGGCACCCAGAGGTGTGGGGAGTAGCGAGAGATGGTGTAGAAGCCGATGTTTTCAATGACGCCAGTGAAAGAGCATATCGAAACGGTGATAACTGAAGCCAGTCCTGGCCAAAAATAACGTGCAGGATGCCCTTTGAAAGCCTCGATGATAACCGCGACGACAGTCCATGAGAGCTTGAAGAGTTCCCGCCACCAAGTTAATGCAGTGGCGGTGCCAAATTCCTGAAGGCCGCTACTTGGGCGCGTAGTGTCGGTGCCGAGATCAGCCGTAGTGCGGGCTTTTTGGTTGAGGAGTTTTTGGGAACCTAATGCGGCGTTGATGATCAACAAGACAATGATGATTTCCATTGCAAAAGCGATAATGAAAGCGGAGAGCGAGGGCAAGGATATTGTTACAAAATTGTAACAATTTTGTTTCTGGATTTTTACGCTTCGGAATTAGACGTGTGTTTGACTAACCGATGGGCGACGGCGGAAAATAAGTTTTGATGTGGTGCTCTAGAGTAAGGCTATGTCTTGTGGCGGTGTTCTCTGTCGTGAGCGGGCTTTGCTCAAAAGAGAACGAGTTGATCATCGTGTCGCCGCACTGGGAAGGGATTCAATACGAATTTGGCCGTGCATTTGAGGCTTGGTATCAGGAAAACGTAGGAAAGGCGATTCGCGTGCGCTGGCGAGATTTAGGGGGGGCTTCACAGATAGAAAAAGCTTTGGTGGCTACTTATCAAGCGACGCCGGATAGTTGTGGAATGGACGTTTTTTTTGGTGGGGGAATGGATCCTTTTGAGAACTTACATCGAAGAGGTTTATTATATCCTTACCGAGTGTCGGATGAGGTATTGAAGGATTTGCCGGAAAGCTTTTCTGGAGTGAGAATCATCGGTGAGGATTATGCTTACTACGGGACGGCATTGTCTTCATTTGGAATTCTTGAGAACCGTCGAGTGACACAACGACTCGGGCTGCCTGAAGTGAAGACTTGGAGAGATCTAGCAGATAGTCGTCTGGCGGGTTGGGTGAGTTCTACAGATCCACGAAAAAGTGGAAGTGTGCATATGATTTACGAGATTATTCTTCAGGCTTATGGGTGGGATGAGGGGTGGGGAGTGATCTACGGGATGAGTGGAAACGTGCGTTCTTTTCTACAGAATAGCTCTGCACCGGTGAAAGAGGTGTCAGCGGGTGATGCAGCTTTTGCCGTGACGATAGATATTAATGGATTGACTCAACAGAGTTTCTTAGGGGAGGAAAACGTTATCTATCGGATTCCGCGGGGGGTATCTGTGGTCACGCCTGATGGCATTGCAATTTTGCGGGGCGCGCCGAATTTAGAAGCTGCAAAACTTTTTGTAGAATTTGTTTTATCTGAAAAAGGGCAAAAGCTTTGGATGAAACCTAAGGGCACTGAAGGTGGAGCTTTGCGTTTCAATATTACGCGCATGGGGGTGTTACCCAAGCTGTATCCGAACGATTTGAGTAAACTTTTAGTTCCTTTCAATCCTTTTCAGGTTGGGGAGGGTGAGATTGGATTTCGTTACAATAGTGAATTAGGCAGTAGGCGTTGGCATGTTTTGAACGATCTTATTGGCCAGACCATCATAGATGTGCATCGTTGGTTACGCAGGGCGTGGCGAGCTGCATCAAAGGTCCAAGATGAAGTAGTGAGGCAAGAGCTTTTGCGTAAAATCAAAAAGCCGTTCGTCACTGAATCGGAAGCGATTGAGCTGGCTTCTTATTGGAGGAAAGACAAAGTGCGTGCGCGTCGCATGGCGAATGAATGGATGGAAGGTGCTGTTAGGAGATATCAGGAAGTTATAGAAGTTGCGACTAAGTTTGCAGTTATTGGAGATGAGGGGGGGATGCACATGACGAACATTTGCAAGGGCCAAGAGTAGTTAGGAACCAACCGATATGGACATACATTTACGAGGGATTGTAAAGCGTTTTGATGGCAACCCGATCGTTAAAGGGGTCGATTTTTCACTCCGCTCAGGGGAAATGTTCTTTTTACTAGGTCCCTCTGGCTGTGGGAAAACAACGATCTTAAGGATGCTCGCGGGCTTCTATAGTCCAGATGAGGGGGATATTTATTTTGGTGATCGGCGGATGAATGATGTGCCTCCTCATTCGAGGAACACTGCGCTGGTTTTTCAAAACTATGCAGTCTGGCCTCATATGACGCTTTTTGAAAATGTCGCCTATGGTCTTCGCGTGAGAAAAATTAAGGAACCTGAGCTAACTCGCCGTGTGATGGAGGCTTTAGAACAGGTTAAGCTTGCAGCACTAAAGGATCGCAAGCCGACTAGCCTTTCGGGAGGGCAACAGCAGCGCGTCGCTCTTGCTCGTGCTATCGTGGTTAGGCCTGACTTGCTTCTTTTTGACGAACCTCTCTCTAACCTTGATGCAAAGTTACGAATTGAAATGCGAGATGAAATTAAGCGACTGCAGGCGGAGACTGGTATTACCAGCCTTTACGTGACTCATGATCAAGAAGAGGCTCTTTCTCTTGCTTCACGGATTGGCGTCATGCATGCCGGCAAGATCGAACAAATTGGGACGCCATACGAAGTTTATAATTATCCCAAGACGGCTTTTGTGGCGAATTTTATTGGAGAGATGAACTTCTTTCAATCTCACACAGTTCTAGGCCGGATATTTGGAGCGAATCAGGGTGAACAGGTCGGTTTTAGGCCTGAGGATGTTGTAGTTGTAGATGTCGATCATGCTCACGGGGGAATAGCTGCACGTGTGAAACGACGGACATATCTCGGCAGCAAGAATGAATTATTGCTTGAGACAGAGGAACGAGAAACCGTAAAAGCCTGGACATCGCGCTACTTTGAAGAAGGGGCTGCTGTTCGTTTTTCAGTTCCTGAGGATCGTTTAAGAAAATATCCAGTAACTGCATGATGAGGGGATAAGGTGATGAAAAAATATGGCCTACTCGCACTGCTTTATTTGTTTTTTGGTTTTTTTCTTATTTATCCCCTCTTTACAATTCTTCAGGGTGCTTTTTGGGTGCAGTCAGTCAAGGAAGGTGAAGTTGTTACGCGTCTATCGCTGGAATATTTTGAGTTAATTTTTTCTAATCCTTTTTATCGGGATTGTTTTCTGAATTCGATCGCTATTGCGGGGTGGACTACAGCAATCTGCCTGGTGTTGAGTTTACCTTTAGCCAACCTTTTTCTTCGTTGGGATTTTCCGTTAAAATTTTTTTGGAGTTCGGCAATTTTGATGCCCTTAATCCTTCCGCCATTCGTTGGCGCTATTGGGTTGAAGCAAATATTCGCGCGTTTTGGTAGTCTGAATTTACTACTTGCAGAGCTAGGCATAGTCGATTTGCAGCATCCACCGGACTGGTTAGGTGAAGGGGGATTTGCTGGGATTATCATACTGGAAGTGCTTCATCTCTATCCGATCATGTTTCTGAGCGTGCAAGCCGCGATGGCGAACGTTGATCCCTCCTTGCGCGATGCCGCGCGAAATCTGGGTGCAGGGGGCTTGAGGATTTTTCGAACGGTCACAGTTCCTCTCGCGACTCCGGGAATTTTTTCTGGATGCGCAATTGTTTTTGTCTTTGCGTTTACTGATCTTGGGGTGCCGCTGATGTTTGATTTTCAAACGACGGTGCCGACGCAAATTTTTAATTTGGTGACTCAGTCCGATAATCCCATCGGTTATGCGCTTGTAGTCTTGGCTTTAGTCGTAGTAACGATCTTTTTCGTGCTGGGGAAACGTCTGGGGGAGGGCAACTACGCGATGATGGCGCGAAGCGCAAGCTATGATGACATTAAACGTTTTTCTCCCTTGATGGGCTGGATTGTCACTGGTCTGGTGGGACTTGTCATTTTCATTTCTATTCTTCCTCACTTGGGTGTGGTTATCAATTCATTCTCTCAACGGTGGTTCATGAATGTGTTGCCTCAGGAATGGACAGTGGCCAACTACGCAGAAATTTTTAGCATGCATATGACGGCGATGTCCGTAAAAAACTCGCTTCAATATGCCTTGTTTTCCTCGCTTTTAGATCTGATTTTAGGCGTGATTATTGCATATCTTCTCGTTCGCCAACAATTCAAAGGCAAAATCGTTTTGGATGTGCTCTCCATGCTTCCATTGGCGTTGCCAGGGCTCGTCACGGCCTTTGCTTACTACGTTGCCTTTACTCGGCCACCTTTCGACGGAGTGGAGTGGCTCGATCCGCGACAGAATCCAACATTACTGCTCGTCATTGCTTACGCAGTGCATCGTCTGCCATATATTGTGCGAGCGGCTGTTGCAGGGTTGCAACAAACTTCTGTCACGCTAGAGGAAGCCTCAGCCAATCTGGGTGCTAAGCCTCTGACAACCCTCTGGCGTATTACGTTACCTCTGATCTATGCGAATTTGATTGCCGGCACAATTATGACCTTTTCTTTTGCGATGCTAGATGTCTCGAAGGGAATGATATTAGCTCAGGAAACGCCATTTTATCCTATCACCAAAGCCATCTACGCATTGCTAGGCCGTATAATTCCTGCTGCTCCGGCGATTGCATGCGCGATGGGAGTGCTCGCTATGATTCTCTTGGCGATTTGTCTTGGACTTGCCTCAAAAATTCTGGGCCAAAAAATGGGACAACTGTTTAAGAGTTGATACTAATCTATACTAAAGGCGATTGACCCGAATCAGTAAAAAGACTCCTAGTGCTTGAAATATGATGTTGGGTAGCCACACAAGCATCTCGGGATGAAGTGCGATGTTGCGCTTGAAGGCTTCTGCGAGCACTAGCATGAAGAAGTAAGTCAGCACGATTGCTAAGCTGAGCGCAACTCCCGTAGAGGTTTCCTTTCTTCGAGTCTGTATGGCAAGCGGGATAGCGATGAGCGTAAATGTGAGTGGGGCAAAAGCTAAGGCAAGCCGTTTATTGGCCTCTGTGAGGATCGCTGCGATTGAGGAGGGATCAAGGGAAGAAGCATGCGAAGCCAGATGTCGCCTGAGTTGGGAGATAGTCATATTGCTGGGTGATAGTTTGCGCTCAGCCTTTTTGAAAAGACCTTCAAGAGAAAGAGTCAATGGTATATATTCTGCGCTGACGCCAGGCACGACGTAAGCAGTGTCGGCAGAGTCTCCTCGGCGTCGTTCTTCTTGACGTGAATTGTGCAAGTGAATGATTATCCGTTCATTTTTTTGGTCGAGTTCTAATCGGCCGTGGTCTGCTCGTAGAGATCGAATTGGATTGCCTTCTGTATCGATGGTCCAGAGATGTATGTCTGTGAGGTGCGGACCGTTTTTCTCTCTGATGTAGATGCGATAGCCAGGGAATTGTTCGATAGATTTTCCAGGCACGAATAAAGCTGTCGGGTCTTTGCGGAGAACTTCGGCTACGATCTGCTTAAAAGCAAATCGTGCAGCAGGTGAAAGCGTCGTGTTGATATACAAGAGCAACAGGCAGGCTGCGAGAGCTAGGATAATTGTGGGAGCAGCCAGCACGACTAAGCTGATACCACTTGATTTGAGAGCTAGTATTTCTCTATCTTGGGAAAGACGTCCAAAGACGAGAAGGACTGCGATTAAGAATCCCCATGGAATGGTAAACATTAAGACGAATGGGACTAGTAACAGCACCATTTGTGCAATGGTGAGTGCGGGGACGACGCTATTCATCAATAGGGCGATGACGTCTTTTAATACGTTCAGCAAAACGAATAGTGTCGTGACGACTGCTATTGCAATAGTCGTGACTTTGAAGAGTTGAAGGTAGAGTAAGCGGTATATGATTTTCAACTTGAGAGGGATTTTAATCCAAAATTCTTAGCTTTGAAATTGACTTTATGCTTTCGAGGGAGCAATCCGGCTTTTTATTTATCGTGTATGTTGTTTGATGATGCGCACGACTTGGCCAGGGGCGTAACGGTGAAGCTCATCGGCGATGAGACGGTCGTTCGGCGTGAGGCCAGAGAGGATTTCCGTGGTTTCGATGGAACGGAAGCCGATCGTTACTGGGGTAAGGCGGATGCGACCTGATGGGGAGACTGTGTAAACAGCTGGGCCGGGAAGGAGTGCGCGTGTCGGGATGAGGAGTGCTTGCTCGCGGGTATCAGTGATGATGTTAATTTCGCCGGTCATGCCAGGGAGGAGCATAGGAGGCGGTTCATCCAATGTGAAAAGTGCGCGATAGGATTGATTTTCGGCTTGGGGGAGGATTTGAGTGAGAGTGGCAGTAAGGGTGAGTTCGGGGTAGGCGAAGAGTTTGACGTTACCCTTCATTTTGGGTTTGAGGCGGCCTATATCTTCTTCGTTGATAAAGGCCGTGAGGTGCAGGGTGCTAGAGCCGATGCGCATGATTTGTGACTGTGGGGGGAGGAATTCCCCGAGGGTGGCGTAGATTTCTAGCACTGTGCCATTGAGTGGCGATCGGAGGGTCATCTGGTTTTTTTCTTGGATTTGAGTTTTGAGGCGTTGCTCGGCGACTTGAAGGTCGTGATCTAGAGAGGCGGTTTCGATTTTTACGCGATCTTGAAGGGAACGGAGTTCGTTTTCTGCGCGCTGATACTCGATTGGGGCGATGTTTCCTGCATCGAGAAGAGCTTTGAGTTTTTTGAGTTCGGCTTCTTTGTTTTTGAGGAGTGGGAGGGATGGAGGGCCAAGAGAGTGGCGGAGGCGAGCTTGGGCTAGCTCAGCGTTGGCGAGTTCAATTTCACGGTAGGTAGTTTCGTCAATGATGTCAGCAAGAGGGGCATCTTGAGTGACGCTTTGACCTGGGGAGACGTGGATGGCGCGAACGTGGCCGAAATGACGGGTGCGGATAAGAGTCTGTTGGGTTGGTTCGACTGTGACCGTCGCATAGACTGCTGAGATGGCGCGTCCTATGGTTGGCTGAATGACTTGTGCGGAGGGGATGCCTGGGAAGATAGAGGCAAGGATAGAAAACGGGGGAATGTTGGGAAATGAGCGTGTGAGGCAGTAAAGCAGAATGAGTGTGAGAAGAGTGAGGGAAATGGGATTTCGAAGTATGCGGCACATGGTGAGTGTTGGGGGAGGTAAGGCTAGGAATTTTTCTGGTAAAGGTCGAGAGTTTCGGGGGTCGGCCCAAAATATCGGACGCGTCCATTTTCTAGCCAGAGAGTGTGTGTGGTGATTTGTTGTAGGAGTGACAGGTCGTGAGTTGCGATCAAAACTGCTTGTGAGGGGCGAAGGCGATGGAGTAAGGCGTTTTTGGATTTTTCTTGGAAGTGATGATCACCGACTGAGAGAATTTCATCAATGAGTAGGACATCTGGATCCGTCTGTAGTGCGACGGCAAAGCCTAATCGGGAAACCATGCCAGATGAGTAGGTGTAAAGAGGTTGGTCGAAGAAGTCTTCGAGCTCAGAGAATGATTGGATTTCGGGCAGCCGGGATGTGGCAGTTGCGTGGTCGAGCCCTAGATAGAGAGCGCTTAATAAAGCGTTTTGGCGGCCTGTGAGAGAGCTTTCAAAACCTGCTGCGATCGAGAGTAAGAGGGTGCGTATGTGTGGGGCTGTCGTAAGAGTGCCTTTATCGGGGCGTATGATGCGGGCAAGAATTTGTAGTAACGTGGTTTTACCAGCACCATTGCGACCGATGAGGCCGATCCGGTCTCCTGATCGAAGGGTGAGAGAGACTTCGTGAAGGGCTTGGAATCGGGCTTTGAAGCCGCGGATAAAACCTTTCTGGATGCGATAGTAGAGACTGATTTTGTTGGCTTGAATGAGGTAAGGGGCCACTGTTTCCATGGAAGATGTTACTTTAGGATTTTTGGGATGCGGCCGTCCGCAAAACGAAGCAATGCTAGGCCGATTGGAAGAAGCAGGAGAATGAATAGAGCTGAGTTTATCCAGTGGTGAGGGGGAGGGATTTGGTTGTGAAGGAGAATTGAACGATGGGTTTCAAGTATGTGAGCAAAAGGATTGGCATAAAAATAGGGCAGAAGATGTGCGGGTATGGATTCAACAGTAAAGAAGATGCCCGAAAGCAACATCAGAAAGCGCAGGAGCGCGTCAAGTATGGTTTTGATGTCGGGAGCGAATGGAGTCAGAAGGGCCAGGGGAAGGGCAAAGCTGAAAATGAGTAACGTATGCAAAAGGAGTAAGGGGACCAGCAAAAGCCAAATAGGTGAGGGGAGGAAGTTTTGCAGGATCAGATAAACGAGCAAGATTAGATATATGATGATAAATTTTGTGGTGTTGGCTAATGTCTTGGTGATAGGGAAGAGGGAGAGTGGGATTTTAATTTGACGAAGGAGGTGAGGTTTTTCGAGTATCGAGGTGGTAGCAAGTTGCAAGGTGCTTTGAATCCATTGCCAGAGGAGGGTGCCGACGAGGAGGAATTCAAGGTATTGTTGGGTGCGTTTGCCTAGGAAAAGAAAGAAAAGGGAGTAAAAAAGAAAAGTGTTGAGGAGTGGTTCAAGTATCCACCAGAAGTAACCGAGGTAGGAGCGGTGAGTTTCAGCCTTTAATTGTGCATGTGTGCACAAACGGATGAGATGGACGTAGTGAGCCAGGGAGTTCATGATAGATTTATCATAGCTCGGTCAGCGTAGGGGACGCATGCCGTCGTAGCCTGTAAGCTCTGCAAAACCATGACCACGGATGGGTTTGCCTTTGTATATGCCTTGGGCGACGCAGGCGCCTTCCCAGTAGTTTAAGGGACGATTTGCAAGTTGAAACGAGAGCTCTTGGTCTGGTGTGCGGGGTAGGAATTCTATTTCGAGATTTAATGAGGGCACTCGAATTGTCCATCCAGATGGGTAGGTGATCTGAGTGTGGGGGCTCGTCCATTCTCTGCGTGGAATCACGGAAAATTGGCGATGGGAAATATCTATTTTTTGCCCGTCGGATTCAACCCAAGTGCCACCTGAATAGGATGTAGAGGCGTCAGAATGACGGAGCAGGTAGAGCATGAGTTCACAGTCGTTGTCGAATTGGATTGAGAACCAATCCCATCCTACTTGGTCTGTATCTAACATGGATGAGCTGAACTCTTTGTCGAACCAACTGGTGCCGCTTACGGGATATTCGACGTTATGTATTCGTATGACGCCGTGGGTGAGTAAACGAGTGTATGAAAAATAATGCGATGCATATCCTTTGCGGGTGGATTTTTGGCTCAGTCCATCTCGTCCATGAAGAATAGGCGGTTTTTTGGTTGTTAATAATAAATCGAGAGCAAAGTTTCCTGCGTCGGCTGAGAGCCTGAACTGAGATGGGTTAATTTCGGTAGCTCGCCAGTCATCAATCCACACATGGAGGGCATCTAAAGCGGATCCAGCAGTATCAAGTGCCGCTCTTGAAATTTTTTGGGCCTTCAGAAAAAGCGGAATTGATGGATCAGATATAGCAAAGTGTGCAAAGTATAGGTCGCGGAATGTCCATCGGCTTTTGAGAGGAGGGGTATCTCGTCTTGCCCCTTGTCGAAAGAATGTTAGCTGGTAGCCATAGTTTTTTTGTTTTGAATCAGTCAGGTTACCAGTGAAATACCACCATTCTGTGCGATATTCGGGATGATTGCCGTGGTCTTTGGGAAATGACCAAGGGTGAGGAGATAATGCTTGCTTCCATTGTGTGTGAGTCTGAGCATGAGTGGGGATGAAGCTGTCAAGAAGAGCTTGGACAAGAGGGAGTATGAGTATAATCCTGGTTCTAGGCATGACGGTGGCTGCAAATTAGTTGTGAGTCAGAGGTTTTTGAAGTTTGTTTTGAATACAGTGACCTTAGATAAATAAAATTTTAATGCGTGTTAAATTTTTATTTCTTTTAATGGATTATTTAGTTGAATTTTTATTTGTCTGAATAAGTTATGTGAAAAATAGGTTGCGCAATTGGTGGATGGTGAACTAAATAGTCTTTAGTTTTTCATTGAGATATGGGGTCTTAGCTCAGTTGGTAGAGCGCCTCAATGGCATTGAGGAGGTCAGGGGTTCGAATCCCCTAGGCTCCATTGGTCCCGGCGCGAATCGAACGCGCGACCTTGGCTTTAGGAAAGCCCTGCTCTATCCTACTGAGCTACGGGACCGGATAGTTGTAAGAATATGCTTGGCAGTAGGAGCTGGCAAGGATGACTATAGAGGACGTTGTGATTGAATCAGGTGCCATGAACGGGCAAATTCATTGAGAAGAGATGGGCCTTGATATACGAGTCCAGTGTATAATTGAACGAGATGAGCTCCAGCATCGATAAAGTCGCGGAGAGTGTTGAGTGACTCTATTCCACCGACGCCGATGATTTTAATTTGGGTTCCGCTTAGACTTTCTGAGGCGATTCGAACACGGTCCACAGCAGCATGATGAAGTGGGCGACCGCTAATACCGCCTTTTTCATTTGAGGAAAATCTTAATGGGCGTTCTAGGAGAGTGTTAGTCAAAACAAGTCCTTGGATTGGCGCTGTGCGGCAATATTCCAAGATACGAAGGAAGACATAAAGGTCTAAGTCTGGAGCGAGTTTTATAAAAAGAGGGCGTTGAGTAACATTGCGGCAAGCTTGGACAATTTCTTGGATGGATTCTGGTGACTGGAGGAGACGTAGGCCTGGGGTATTGGGGGAGCTGATGTTTAATGTGAAGTAGTCAGCGTAGGGGTTAAGGATTTTGACGGCTTGTGCATAGTCCTCAGATGCAGATTCTATGGGTGTGTTTTTGTTTTTGGCAACGTTAATGCCTATGGGGATGGTGGGGTAGAGCCCGGAGTTTTTTAGTCTGCTTAAGCGTTGAGCTACAGCTGCTGCACCAATGTTGGGGAATCCCATGCGATTGATTAGGGCGTGCTCTTTACAGACACGAAATAAACGAGGTTTAGGGTTTCCATCTTGTGGTAAGGGAGTAACAGTCCCAATTTCAACGAAACCAAAGCCCAGAGCTTGCCAGGCGGGCAGAGCCTCAGCGTTTTTATCGAAGCCTGCAGCGAGGCCGATAGGGTTTGGGAAAACAGCTCCGCATATGTTCTGAGGAGCAAAGTGGAAGTTGATTTTGTGGTTGATTGCCTTGATGAGGCGAATGGTTAAAGGTGAAGAAAGGATTTTTAAGGCAATTTGATGAGCGGGCTCAGGTGGAAGTAAGGCACTTAAGATTGGGAATATAAGTCGGTAAAAATTCATTGGATTAAAGTAGAGGGAAATTATTTGCCTAAGAATAAAAAAATTCTATTTTTTTGAACTATTTATCTACGAATAAGTTGCAATGATTTTTTATTGACTTGATAAATAAAATTAGTATAGTTCATGTAAAGATGCATGAGTGTGTGCATATGAAAACTTCATATATGAAAATTTGTAGGGCTAAGAAAGCGTTCACGCTACTTGAGATAATGATTGTTGTGGGAATCATAGCGATCTTTGCGGCGTTCGCGATCAATCAAATAGCTGGAAATGTGGATATTGCCCGAGAGCAGCGAGCTGAGAGTGATATTAAGACGATTTCTACTCAGTTGCGAACGTATGAAATGTTGAACTTGACTCTCCCGACTACGCAGCAAGGCCTTGAGGCTTTAGTTTCGCGTCCTGGAGGGGAGCCGCAACCAAGGAAATGGCGACAATTGATGACAGAAATTCCTGTCGATCCCTGGGGGGAGAAATATGTATATCGTTATCCTGGGACAAAAAATACGAATTCGTTCGATCTCTTTTCTAAGGGACCAGACCGTCAGGAGGGGACGGCCGATGACATCGGTAATTGGAAACAATAAGTCAGGGACCTAGCCCGAAGCGTTTTCTTTTTTCTTGCAATAAGGCTTTGAATTTGGGCCAGGGTGCAGTGTTGACTACATCTCTGCTTTCCAGCCATCCTTTGCGTGCAAGTTGGGTGCCGAGTCGAAGGTAATGAAGTTGGTCGGCGTGATGAGCATCGGTCGTAATGACGCAACGCACGCCGAGTTCGCGTGCTTTCCGCCACCAACGCCAATCCAGATCGAGACGAGAGGGGGTGGCATTTAGCTCAATCCAAGTGCCTGTCTTAGCTGCTGCTTCAAGAATGCGTGGGATGTCGAGGGGATAAGGTTGTCGTTGCAGTAAAAGCCGACCTGTGGGGTGGCCGATAACAGTGACGTATGGATTTTGAATTGCAGCAAGGAGTCGTTGTGTCATGGCGTTTTCGTCGTGTGAAAAGCCGGAGTGAATCGATGCGATAACAAAATCGAGCTCAGCTAATACCGTATCCGGGAAATCTAGCGAGCCATCTTTCAGGATATCTACTTCACAACCTGCGAGAAGGTGGAGGCCGTAAGTGGGGGCATGGAGTTGATTCCAATTTTTAATTGTGCGGATTTGATTGAGTAGGCGGGTCTCATCAAGGCCGTGGGCTTGGAATTGGGAACGAGAATGGTCGCTGACGCCTAGGTATTGAAGGCCTAGTTCAATTGCGGAATGTGCTATTTCTTCCAGTGTGGAAGCGCCATCACTTTCGGTGGTATGGCAATGAAGGGTGCCTTTGATTTCTGTCCACTCGATGAGTCGAGGTAAGCGATGAGACTCTGATGCCTCGATTTCTCCCAAGTCTTCGCGTAATTCGGGTGGAATAAAATCTAGGCCGAGCGCTTGATGTAGCTCTTCTTCTGAGCGGCATGGGACAAGGATTTCCTCTCCGTTTTTGCCGATTTGGAAGAGTCCCCATTCAGAGAGTTTTTTACCTTGGTGAATGGCTCGCTGACGCAACGCGATGTTGTGTTCTTTGCTGCCGGTGAAATGAGCTAGAGCGTAAGGATAGATTTTATCGGGAACTACCCGCAAATCACACTGGATGCCATTTTGTAGGATCACGGAAGATTTAGTCTCGCCGTGATTCAAAATACGCTGGACTGCCGGCAGTGAAACAAAGGCTTGCATTAGATCATGAGGTGATGATGAAGAGGCGATTAGGTCGATGTCTTTAATGGTCTCTTTCCAGCGTCGGAGGCTGCCAGCTATAGCGATTTGTATGGTTGCTGGGTGCGCCCGCAGTGTGTCAAGTAGGGACTCCGCCAGTGGTCTTATATTTCCTGTAAGGAATTGATTAGAGAAGAGGCGGCGCTGGGCGATTCCCTCAAGTATATTTGCTTCGGTTTTTTTTCCGAATCCTTTGAGACTTTCAAGCTGTCCTGCTTGGCAGGCTTTTTCCAGCTTTTCGATGGAGTCAATTTGTAGTTGATCATAGAGGAGCTTGACCTTTTTGGGGCCAAGACCTGGAATCTCTAAAAGGCTTAAAAGTCCTTGAGGAATTGAGGACTTTAATTCGTCGTAGTAGGGAAGAGTTCCTTGGTTATACAAGGTAGTAATTTTCTCTGAGATTGCCGTTCCGATCCCTTTGATTTCGTGAAGGGTGTTGTTTTGGATGTAGTCTTCTAGCGGCTTGGGGAGTGTTTCTAGAGCGCGTGCGGCGTTGCGGTAGGCGATTACTTTAAATCGGTTTTCATCTTTTAGTTCTAGAAGTGTGGCTATTTCTTCTAGAACTTGAATGATTTGGTTTTTATCCATGGAAAAAACGTAAGGCAAAAAGGCAATAAAAAAGGCGTGATGGTTATGTATCACGCCTTTTGGGTGTGTCTAAGGAGAATTTTATTTTTCGATTAGAGTTACAGTGTATGGCATAGAAGGGTCGACTGTTCCTGTTAACTGGATTGAGATTTCCACATCAGGACCGGGTTGGGATGGCTCATCTTTCTTTTTAGACTTGGGGCGAGGAGGACCTTTTGGGGATAGGATGAACTTTCCATCAATTTCTTTGCCGTTTTGCTCGATTTGTAAGGTATATGGGAGTTCGCCAAGGGTGGTGTGAACGATCATTCGCTTGTCGTTTTCGAGTTTGACGTCATCGGCGTATCGGAGGATGAATTTAAGGTCTGAAATGTTTGCTCCTGGGCTGAGGGTGTAGGTATGGTGGCGGACGTTTTTCGGCGCGCTGATATCTAGGTCTATGTTATTGAAAAGGCTTCTAAATTTAATGTTGCCAAAGAGACGAACGCCCATGATATCCCCGGCCTGTGTGCCTAGGAAATTGCGCGTCTCTTGGGAGGGGTTTTGAGGTTCTACAATTGCGTTTGGATTGGGATTGATCCATTGGAAGTCGACACGGTGGGTCGTGATTCTGCCGGTCGGTGGGCGAGGAGGTCTTCCGGGCTCAGGCTTTTCTTTGGGCTGATTAGGATCGGGAATGAACTGGCTGAGAACGTTGCTCCATCCGTCTGTGCGGATGTAGAACTGGAAGTCACGCCCTGTAGCGCGGTATATGATGGTCTCTGCTCCTGGGCCGAATTGTCCTTTATTTTCTTCAAAGATGGCCGAATTGTTGATTTCAAGTTGTGCGGCGCGAGCCTGTAGCTCTGCAAGGCTCATGGGCTGAGGGGGTTGTGTGACGTTAGTCGGGGCTTGATTGGCTTGCTGGTTGGGTGGTTGGGGATTAGATTCACCTCTGACGAGATCCTCTGGCTTGATTTTGGATAAGACATCCTTTTCGGTTTGCGCAGGTTGACAGGCCAATAGCGATAAGCTGGCTACCGAAATTGGGATTAAGTATTGTACTTTCATATGACACACGAATTTCGGATCTGTATAGAACGGTTCTTTCTTATCCTTTTTACGTAGATTGTCAAATAAATTTGAGGAATAATTTTTGCCTGGATCTCCCGCGAGTTAGCACAGTCAAATTGGTGGAGTAAGCGCGCTTAAGAGGCGGATATCATTTTCGGTAAACATCCGCAGATCGGTCACGCCGTGGATCTGCATTGCGATTCGCTCGAGGCCAAATCCGAATGCAAAGCCTGTATATTTCTCGGGATCAATTCCAGACTCTTCCAAAACTTTAGGATGCACCATACCACAGCCGCAGATTTCTAGCCATTTTTTGCCTTTGTAAACGGTGTCCGATCGGGCGCAGTCCACTTCAAAACTCGGTTCTGTGAATGGAAAAAAGTGCGGGCGAAAACGGAACTCTAGATCGTTGCCCAAAAGGGAGCGGAAGAAGTATTCGAGTGTGCCTTTGAGCTGGGCTAAGGTGACGTTTTGATCCACGTATAGGCCTTCGATTTGATGAAATGAGAGAGAGTGGGTGGCATCGATCTCGTCACGGCGATAGCAGCGCCCTGGGGCAATTATGCGGATTGGCGGCTTTTGGGATTGCATGACGCGAATTTGTATCGGCGAAGTTTGCGTGCGGAGTAGACGTCGGCCCCACTTCGGATGGGCTTTTTCGGGGGGATCGATATAAAAGGTGTCTTGCTCGTTGCGAGCTGGATGGTCTGGCGGGGTATTTAAAGCATCGAAGTTGAAATATTCATATTCCACCTCTGGGCCATCGGCTAAAGCGAAACCTAAGGAGCGAAAGATTTCTACCGACCGTGAAAGGAGCGTTAACACGGGGTGAAGCGAGCCTTGAGGGTATGTCCGAGGCGGTAGGGTAGGATCCGGAGGAAACAGCGATTCGAGTGGAGCAAAACTTTCGGCGCGTGAAGATAGGGCTGATTGTAGTTTCTCGTAGGCAGCATTTACGGCTTGTCCAAAAGCCCGGCGCTCCTCGGGAGGAAGCTGGGTAATCGTCTGTCGTAAAAGTGAGAACGCTCCTTGTCTTGAGAAATATTTCGTCCGAATAAAGTCGAGTGCTTTGGCGTCTTTGGCTTGCTCAATCGCGGTGAGAATTTCTTGGGTGAGCGCTTCAAGTTGAGAATTCATGAGGCTGGGAATGAGATGGCTATGAAGCAGGGGACCCGTCTGAGAGGGGAGTGGTGAGGGAATTTAATTCGCTTTAGCCGCGGCTACGATCGCTTCGAAGGCTTTAGGCTCGCGCACGGCCAGATCAGCGAGGATTTTGCGATCGATGGAAATCTTGGATTTTTTGAGCTGCTCGATAAAGCGGTTGTAAGTGATGCCCAGAGAGCGGCAAGCAGCGTTGATGCGAATAATCCAGAGGGAACGGAAATTTCTTTTGCGTGTTTTTCGATCGCGATAGGACCAGTATTTGGCCTTCATCAAGGCATCTTTCGCATAGCGGAAGAGCTTGCTACGGTTGCCGCGGAAGCCCTTTGCGGCTTTCAGCATGCGCTTGCGACGTTCGCGTGATGCTGGGGCGTTTGTAGTTCGAGCCATAGGGAGTCGTTTAGCCTCTTGTTTTAGTTTGGCAACAGAATTTTCATTTTGTAACTCCGGCCGCTAAGCTCTCGCGTAGCTCACTGATCGTGTGGATAACCTTTTGACAAGAAAAGTGTCGGCAAACGTAGGCTGTTGCTTTTCCATCGATTATCTTGAAATCTATGATCCAGGGGGTGTGTTTCACAAGAAAATCTGAATTGGCTTCTCCATCGACCAGTAATACTGTGAGCGCCGGAAGAAAGTGGCGCTTGGCCTCTGTGAATAATTCTATGGTCTGCGGATGGGAGCGCTCTCCTACGATTACAATATTGGTGGGTTCAGTGTGATAATGGATTAAAGCCGTTGTGAGGTGAGGGGAGGCAAATGGAAATTTTTCTAATATGGAGCTTTGGCGGCATAAAATTCGAGAAGCCTGCTCACGGCGTTTGGGATTGTGTAAAATGTCGGCTATTCGGATAAGGTTTAAGGCTGCTACGGAGTTCGCAGAGGGTTCAGCGTGATCTTCGTCTCCGTGTGTTCGATAGAGGAGAGATGGATCTCGCCCATCTTCGTTGAAGAAGCTGCCTTGTTTTTCATCCCAGAAAAGAGAATCCATCTGGGTCTGCAAAGAAAGGGCTTGCCGAAGCCAAGCAGGCTCAGCTGTGCTGTGATAGAGATCTAGCAGTGCAGCGATCAGCGCTGCATAGTCTATAGCAAAGGCACGAATACTGGATCGTCCTTGGCGATACGAGCGGTATAGGAGGCCTGATTCTTGATCGAGGAGTTCTTCGAGGATAAACTCTGCCGCGGCGCGGGCTAAGGGGAGAGCTGTCGGTGCTAAGGACGGTTCAAAGTCAGCCCAGGCACATAAGCCAGAGATGACATAAGCATTCCATGCAGTGATGATTTTATCGTCGAGGTGAGGGTGGGGACGCGTTTCTCGTTTGAGTAAAAGTTTTTTCTCGGCTCTGGCAAGGATTTGCTCCACTTCTTCTACGGGAAGATTGTATTGCGATACGAGATGGTCAATCGATGCGCTTATTCTAAGGGTGTTGAGATTTTTGAGTTCACCGTGAGGATCAGATTCGATAGGGGCGTTGCCTTCTGGCCGGATACCAAAACGTAGAATCGCAATCTCGGCTTCTAATGGATCTAGAACTTCTCGGATTTCTTTTTCGAACCATGTGTAGTATGCGCCTTCGCCGTGTTTTTGAGGGTTTTCGGGTCGTGGGCTGTCGGCATCTTCAGCGGAATAAAAAGCACCGCAGCAAGATTTGAGACGGCTTTGGAGGTAGTAGATCAGTTTTTCCGCTGATTGCAGGTAACTTTTTTTTTGGGTGAGCGCGTATGCCTGAGCCAGGGCTGTGAGAAGTTGACCTTGATCGTAAAGCATTTTTTCGTAGTGCGGAATGTGCCAATAGCTATCTACGGAGTAGCGGTGAAATCCTCCGCCCAGATGGTCGTGAATGCCTCCTTTGATGATGCTCGTGAGGGTGCGGTCAGCCATCTCTAGGGCAGACGGCTGAGAGGCGGAAGCAAGAGGGTGAGTGGCAGTGGTAAGCAGGAAGCTTAATAGTGTGGGACGGGGAAATTTTGGAGCGGATGAGAAACCTCCGTTGAGCGGATCGAAGTTTTTCTGAGCTTGGCGGATCGAAAGCTGAAGGGTTTTTTCAAGAGGCGGGACGGAATTTGAGATTGCTTCGGTTACTTGAGTCACTTCAATGAATCGTGCTGTGGCTAGCCTAGCTTTTTCGGAGATTTCGGCATGATGTTTTTGCCACGCATCGGCGATCTGTTTGAGGATAGAACGAAATGAGGGACGGCCGTAGGGATTGTTTTCGGGAGGGAAATATGTCCCCCCGAAAAACGGGTGAAGCTCTGGAGTCAAGAAAACGCTCATCGGCCAGCCTCCGTGACCTGTCGTTGCTTGAACGTAGGCCATATAGATGGAATCGAGGTCGGGGCGTTCTTCGCGATCCACTTTTATGGGGATGAAATATTTATTTAGAATAGCCGCTGTCTCTGCGTCTTCAAAAGATTCGCGAGCCATTACGTGGCACCAGTGGCAAGTGGAGTAACCTATCGAGAGAAATATCGGGAGCTGCAGTTTCCGTGCTAGTAGTAAAGCTTCTTCGTCCCAGGGTTGCCAAGCAACGGGGTTGTGGGCGTGTTGGAGTAGATAGGGACTTTTTTCATTTTGAAGACGATTCCGCAGGCCAGCGGATGATGGGGTCATATACGTTGATAAACAAGGCGTAGTCGTGGGAAATGCAAATGTGTTGTAGCGGCTGTTTTCTGGAATCCCAGATTATGGGTTCTGCAGCTGGATGTTTGTCTTGGGGCGTGTTAGGAGGGCTTCCAATGGTTCCTTGAATCGGTGAACTATAAAGGAGGTTACTAAAAAGACTATTGCTATCACGACGACGTAGTCCCAAAATGTCTGTGCTCTTTCGATTGCATGGGTGCGCATAGGAGTGGAGATGTGAAGTGCTAGACTTCTATTTGTGAGATGATGGCGCGAAGAATTTCCAAGTGACGAGCCGGTGGAATCATAACCGAGTAGATAAGAGTCAAATGCACCTTGTTGCTGGCCATGAAACAAAAGCTAGCTGATGGGCCTGGGATGATAATTTCAGGAGCCTGGCTTTGCTGAAGAGGCTCAAGTTGATTTTGAGTGAAACTAAGAAACTGTGCTGCGGCTTGGGCGATTTTTTCAGCTGAGAGGGTTCCCATGAGGTGAGAGGCGATCACGGAGGAGTCCTTGTTGGAGAGAACGCAACCCACCACATCAGGCCAGCCAGCAATTTTCTCAACGACAAGTTTTGCTGTGAGCGTTTGATCCTGTGGAATGCTGAGGAGTTGGCGAATGTTTTTGGTATGTTTGTAATTAGGTGGTGCCTCTTGCCCCGTGATCATTGCATACGCTACCGGAGTCATTTCCGGCACCTGCAGAAGATCTTCCAGTGCACGGAAAGCGCCATGCGTCTCGCGATATTGAACGATAGCTTCTGCCAATCGCCTTGGAAGATTCGGGATTCGCAGTAATTCAGCTACTGAGCAAGAGTTCAAGTCGAGCGTCGCACTTTCACCTGAGTCGCTTGGAGACTGGGGTGCGATGGATGATTCAGGGGCCTGGGATGATGAGACCGAAGCCGGGCTGGCGACACCATCTGGAGGAGATGCTACAGTAGACTCACTGGTGGGCGCCTCTGTCGTCTGAGTGGTGGAGGAGACCTGATTCGGCGTAGTAGCCGGTTGCTTATTGGTCAAGGCAGCAGACAGTGTGGGGGATCCAGATGTATTTGGAGGCGGCAGGGGTTCACCTGATAAAGTGGGAGATGATGAAAGCACTTGCTTGGGCTTCGGTGGAGTGAAATTTTGTGGTGAATTAGGATTTTCCTTGTTTGCGGTGGTCGGAAACTGAGGCGGCGGAGGGGCAGGCCGGAACCCCGATGGGGGAACATATTTGGCAGGAACCTTCAAGCCTGCTGGCCTAATCATCTGGCTTGCTGAGAGAGGTGGGCGCCCCGTGGGACCAATCGAACTGCTTGTTTTGGGCGTGGGGAGTGTGGAGACACTAGGTGCATTTTTCGGGGGATTGACCGCTGCTGGACGGGGTGCAACTGTCGATTCGGAAGGAGTGGATTTTTCGGGGGCGGGGGCGGGACTCGCAGGTGCGGCTTTTATTTCACCCGAAGTGATGATTGGGGTTGTAATTGCACCTGGTGAGGCTGCTTTGTGTGAAGGCATAGCCGGTGCCTGAGCGGGCTTTGATACAGGCGGATATGCACCTACAGTAGGTGGAGGTGGGGCGGTAGCCTGAGCTGGCTGGATGTTTGGGGAAGCCTGATTCTCCTTAGGTGTCTTGTTTTTTTTGAAAAAATTAAAAATTCCCATATTCCTCCTTTGGTAAAACTATGGATGATGACTTTGGGCGTGGCAATAGCTTTCTGATCAGGACGGTGAGGCTCGGTTACGTCTGCTCATGAGGTAACAGAAGTCGGTGTAGCCGATCGAGATCTGCGCTTGAGTAGTAAGCGATTTCGATTTTACCACACTCTAGATTGCCATGCACAGTGACTTTTGTAGCAAAATGTTGCTGAAGCCGCGTCTGAATATCTCGGAGCTGATAATGCACAGCTTTGTTTTGGGCTTCATCGATTTTAATTTTGTGGTTTCTAGGTGAAGATGAAGAGGATGAGGATATTTGAGCGACAAGCTTCTCAAGCTGACGAACTGTGATGTTTTCCTTAATGACACGGCGAGCGAGTAAATCTTGTTTGGCTTGTTCGTCCAGCGAAAGAAGCACCTTAGCGTGGCCCACAGAGAGCTTCCCTTCCCGAATGTATGTGATGACCTCTTGGCTGAGCGAGAGAAGACGGATGTTATTTGCTATGGTAGCACGATTTTTACCCACGCGCTGAGCGATTTCTTCTTGGGTCAGACCAAACTGCTCGATTAACTGCACATAGGCTTGTGCTTCTTCGATTGGATCAAGGTCTGCCCGCTGGAGATTTTCTGTTAGGGCGAACTCTAGGACTTCTCGGTCAGTAGCTGAGCGCACAATGACGGGAACTTCTTTAAGTCCTAGTGCTTGCGCTGCACGCCAACGCCGTTCTCCAGCTATCAGTTCATATTTATCTTGCTGTGCACGGACAATAAGGGGTTGAAGGATACCTACTGCCTTTATTGAATCCTTCAACTCAGTCAATTCTTCCTCTCGAAAAACTTTTCGAGGTTGAAAAGGACTGGAAACAATTCTTTCGATTTGCACATTCTGCACGCGCTCGCCTTTCTCAATCACAGGCTCAGGAGAAGCGATAGCTGGCGCTGTGCCGATGAGAGCTTTCAGACCTCGGCCAAGTGCGGGTTTTGATGACATGCTACGCAAACTAGGGCAGGCGAGGGGAAAAAGTCAAACTCACGCAACACATCCGACACGTTCACCCCTCAGTGATAAAATCAATCGCCAAGGTTCTGAACCTATGCGATGATCCGCTGCTTGATGAAAATACTGGTCACAGGAGCCGCTGGTTTCATCGGGTATCACGTCACCCATGCCTTGCTTCAACAAGGCCTACGCGTATGGGGCATCGATAACCTCAACGCCTACTACAATCCACGCCTCAAGCAAGCCCGTGTCCGTCTCCTGGAACAAACACCACATTCCGAGCACTTCGATTTTCTCCTGATGGATTTGACCGATCGTCCAGCTATGGAGTCTCTTATTGCCAAGCAACAATTCACCCATATCATCCATTTAGCTGCCCAAGCTGGGGTGCGCTACAGCATCGCCAACCCGCATGCGTACGCCCAATCTAACCTCGTCAGTTTCCTAAACATCCTCGAAGGCGCACGCGCTGTCCAAGCCAAACACCTAATTTACGCGAGCTCTAGCTCGGTCTACGGCCTCAATGCCGCTATCCCATTCCGAGAATCTGACAACGTCGATCATCCCGTAAGTCTCTACGCAGCCACAAAGAAAGCCAACGAACTCATGGCCCACACCTACAGTTATCTCTACAACATCCCTTGCACAGGTCTTCGCTTCTTCACTGTCTATGGTCCCTGGGGACGTCCCGACATGGCTTACTACAGCTTCACTGAAGCGATCCTTCGGGATCATGTGATTTATGTCAATAACAACGGACAGATGCGCCGCGACTTCACCTATATCGATGACGTCGTCGAAAGCATCTTGCGGTTGCTTGATAAACCACCACAACCCGATCCCGAGTGGAATCCAGAGCGCCCTAATCCAGCTACTAGCATCGCTCCCTTCCGTATCTACAACATCGGCAATCACACCCCTATCGAGCTTAATGACTTTATCGCCACGCTGGAGCGACTCTTAGGCAAAAAAGCTAAAATCGAATACCGCGGAATGGCCCAAGGAGATGTCCTAGCTACAGCAGCAGACGTCACAGCACTTCATGCAGCGGTCGGATTTCAGCCCTCTACTCCCCTTGAAGAGGGTCTCAAACGTTTTATCGCTTGGTATCGAGAATACGGCTATCGTTTCGCTGCTGTATGAAACTTCTTTGGGATACGCTTATCTTTGGTTGGCCTTATCTCAGGCGCTACTGGTTTCGATTTACCGTCGGAATTCTTAGTGGCCTGCTTTTTGCCGCCATGAATGTCTCCTCCATCTGGGCTTTGAAATATCTCAGCTCAAGGATGGAGAGCCGATCAGCCACGCAAGCTGCCTTATCCCCTGCCAACCCGGCTCTCCCCCTTCTCTCAGACCCACATTCTCCCAACCAAGCGATGAACGAAGATTCCATAGACAATTTCTCCCAACCTACCTATCCGCTCCTTCAACGTCTCAATAACATCCGCATCGCCTTCAAACAAACCCTTCACAACCTCAAAACAAAAGCTCAAAAATGGGCAGACCAGCTCGGACAAATCATGGACCCATGGTTCCCCAAGTATGGGCGCCCTCTCGACTGGCGGCAATTCATCGGCGGGCTCCTTCTCTTTCCAGCAATCGTGCTCATCAGAGGCATATTCAATTACACTAACTCCTACTGCATTCGCTGGGTCAGCCAACGCTTCATCACCGACCTCCGCCACGACGTCCTCGAAAAACTCTACTCGCTCTCCATGAATTTCTTTAACAAATCAACCCTCGCCGACATCAGCACGCGACTAGGTCAAGATTCAGCCTCGATCTTCGACACCATGAATATCACACTAAACGACTACTTAAAACATCCAGCCACCATCCTCGGCATCGTCATCTCCATGTTCGCCATCAATTGGCAGCTCACCCTCATCGCACTCTTCTTTATCGCATTCGTCGCCGTCCCCATGCGAGTCCTAACCAAAAAAATCAAAAAAGCCGTCGAAAAAAACATCGAAGTCAGCATCAAACAAGGCGGCGCAATATTCGAAGCCCTAGGAAACATCCGCGTCGTGAAAGCCTACAACCTCGAAAAACACCAGCTCGATGAGTTTGACAAACACTCCGCCAAGCTCATCCATTACTCAATGAAGCAAGGCCAAGCCTCCAGCCTCATCAATCCCCTCGTCGAAATGATCATGGCCTTCGCCGTTGGCACCATCTTCATGTATGTCTTCATCACAGAAATGAAAATCGCGGATCTCCTTACCTACATGCTCGCAGTCGGCCTACTCTTTAACCCCATCAAATCTCTCGCCAGCGTTAACCTCAAGCTCGCCCAAAGCAGTGTCAACGTCAAACGTCTCTTCACCCTCCTCAACGAACAACCCCAAATCCGCGAGCCCGCTGAGCCAGTCCCCTTACCTCATTTCACCCGCGCCATCGAGATCCGCAACGTCACCTTCTCCTACGACGATGAAGAGCCAGTCCTAAAAAACATCACCCTTACCATCCCCAAAGGTCTTCGCCTCGGTATCGCCGGCGAAAGCGGCAGCGGCAAAAGCACCCTCATCAATCTACTCCTCCGCTTCTTCGATCCGACCTCCGGCGAAATTCTATTCGACGACATCAATATCAAAGATCTCTCATTCTCCACCATCCGATCCCTCATCGCCCTAGTCAGCCAAGAAGTCGCCATCTTCAATAAAACAGTCGCTGAAAATATCGCCCTCGGCAAGCCACACGCCACAAGAGATGAAATCATCGCCGCCGCCAAAGCCGCCTACGCCCATGAATTCATTGAACAAATGCCCCACGGCTACGACACTGTCTTGGGCGAGCGCGGCTCACGCCTCTCCGGCGGCCAGCGCCAACGCATCGCCATCGCTCGCGCTTTCATCCGCAACGCCCCCATCCTCATCCTCGACGAGGCCACAGCCGCCCTCGACGCCCAAGCCGAAAGCATCGTCCAAGCCGCTATAGACCGCCTTTCCGAGGAACGCACTGTGATCGCCATCGCCCACCGCCTCTCCACACTCGCCCAAATGCACCGCATCATCGTCATGCACAAAGGCGCCATCGTCGAGACAGGCACCTTCTCCGAACTCCTCGCTGCTGGTGGACACTTCGCAGAAATGGCTCGCCGACAAGGCATCCGAGCGTAGCTAACCGCCCACCCTCCTCTTTTTGCTGACAACTCTTACCCGTTCAAACCAACCACTCCCACCTCCAAAGATCAGGCTCCAATCCTACCCTCCACCCAAGACAACCTCATCCTCCCCCTACCTCCATCATTCACTTGACAAAACATCATCCTACCCTCGCATAATCGATTTCCGATGAGCAAACACTTACAAGCCATCAAAGCCTTCAAAAAGGCTTTAACCGCAAAAGGAATCAAAAGTGAACTGATCAAGGTCAACGAAAATTGGGCACTTGCAGTTCACGACGCTCGAACGGTGGTCGCCTGTGCGATCATTCTCAGCGGATTCGACAAACTCCCATATCGCGACATCATGATCCTCCCCCACGAGGATCCCGATGGATTCGGAAAAGCCATTCGTTACGTGATGAGTCGAATCCAAAAAATACAGGAACGTGGAGAAGATGACCCTATCGAAACCAAGTTCCTACAAGAGCACGACGAAGACCGATCCGACCCTCTCGAAAGCCTAGAAGCCTTCGATAGGGATTGGATCCCTATGGATGAAAATGCCTGCCGATGGGCAAGGCGGTCCCTAAGCTTCCAAAAAGAACAAGACGAAGACCAAGACTAAACCATCCCCCCAATAACCCCACCCACAAGCCCCAGCGCAGGAGCTCCTAACCCCTGCACTGGGGCTTCCCCCTTAAAAACCCAAACTCCTCCCCAATCGAGCAACTCAAGGCAACATCACCCCCCGCACGCCACATCTCAAATAACTCATAAAACACAACCAATACTCCCTTTTAATTCACACAACCAAAGCCCGCCTCCAATCATCCCCCTTTTCCCCAAGAAGACAGGCTGTTAGAATAGAACTTGCAAAAGCACTTGAGATAGGCGATTTTAGCAGAGTTCAGCCTGTCTTCTTGGGGAAAGACTTAACTAATCTATGGCCGCTCTACCCACTGCTTGCACGGTAGAGCGGCCGTCCTTTTAGTTTGTGCTTGTTTGCTACACAGCTTGGCTGAGCTATCAGGATTTTATTCCCAAAACTCGATCTGTCCCGGTATATGTTTTTGTCGGCTTCGGCGATCTTTATGTTTTGTTGGAGAAGGATTAGATGAAGCACTCGTCTCATCCTCAAACGGGCGTTCACCGACGATGTTAATGCTTTTCACCCACTGCTGATCCGTAACGAAGAGAATGCGCACGTTGCCAGCCCGAGGGGCAATTTTTCGAATTCGCTCAGCGTGCTTCTGCATTTGCTCAAAGTGGACGCAAGGTCGCGCATAGACGCTGTATTGGATCATCAAAAAACCGTCCTCGAGGAGATCGTTTCGGAAGCGGGTTGCCGCGCGGCGCTCATCCTCGGTTGTCACCGGTAGATCAAACATCGCCATAAGCCATCCCATAGTAAAAGGGCTGGTATTCATTCTTCGCTCGAGGAGGGAGAAGGGGCTTGGGGGATTTCTCGATCGCCATTTGCAGAGCTGCTCGGGATCATAAGCTCGGGAATCCATAATGCAGCAGCGCTTTGAAACGCATAAGCGCGTGCCAATGAAGATGCTGCGACATCGATCGCATCAAGAAGTTTTAGAGTGTAATTGCCTTTGGATAACCGCAGCTCTCTAAGACCAGTGCCTACTTTTTTAGCCCAAGCGCAAAGGGACAGCTCTTCGCTTGTCTTCAAAAACTCCGCCAACATCCAGTCCACCATGGGGCGGAACGGCTCCATCAGATCATAGACGAGCGGCTCGCTGCGATAGCGTGGCTTGTGGTGAAGACCGAGCTGCGGGAGAAGGCCGTGAATGATGAGGGCGCGGTGGCAGAGCGCAGCCAGGACGCTGTAGCCGTAGTTGAGCATTTGATTGGGGGGCGAGTTTTCCTTGCGGTCGCGGCGCGAGGCGACATAGCCGATGGCGGGAAAGAAGAGTTGCCAGTAGCGGCGGGCGCAATCCGCTTCATTGATTTGTGGCTGCTTGGCGGCGCGCTCCAGGTGAGCGGAGGCAAGACCCTCGGCGCGGAGGACGTGGCTTTGGTTGATCGTCTTGTAGCGGAGCATCTCCTGCCAGAGTCGAGAATTGAGACGGGCGGGGAGGCGGACTTGATTCTGAAAGGCGCGCAGGTCGGTGATGCGGTTGATCGGCGCTGTCCAGCCGCAAGGCTGGTAACGCTCATTGCAATGCAGCAGGATCGCATCTTGATCCAGCAGGGCAGAGATGGCGCTCGATGAAATCTGCACTCCACGCGCGGCGATGACGACAGCGCGGATGTCTTCGAGCGGCATCCGTCGCTCTTCAGCCTCGGGCGATTTGCAGACGAAAAAGCCGCGCTCTTTCGCCAGCGCGCTGCCGTGACTGAAGATGTGCAGGACGTGGTGGCTCATAGGCCTCCAAGATTTAATCTACCCGGCGCAGACCGGCTGCGATGAATTTTTTCAGGCCGATCGCTGGGCTCTTATTACCTGAAGGAGAAGTTACAACAACCTCATTTTTTTCTTTGATTGTATTCAGCCGGTATTTGCCTGCGGGTAATGTCACGGTGGAGCTGTGAACGAGGTCTTGGGTGATTTCGATGGTGCAGCCGGATTGGAAGAAACCGTAAATGCGGATTGTGTCGCCGAATTCCTCTAGCAAACGTTTTTTGACTTTTGCCACTGAGTCAAAGACATAAACGGGGGCAACACGAGGAGTCTCGGTGATCTTGCCGGATTTGTCCTTTTTTAGCTCGATGTAGATGATCTGTCCTTTATGAGATTTTTCGGCTTGGAAGTAGGCTCCTGATCCGTCTTTAGAAAGGTCGCGGTAGGATTCCGGATCACCTACATTGACCCAAAGTTTTTTGATGAGAGGTCCCTGCCGCCCATTTTTTGAAGGTTGACGGAAGGAGGCGCAAAAGTTTTTCCAATCTTGCTCGCTGGGTTTGCTTTGAGCAAAAGCCGCTAAGGTCTTGCGGATATTGTCATCGCGAACGGACGTGATTTGTTTTTGAAGATATTCGAGATCGTAGGTTTCTCGCATATTCAGAGTTTTGTAGGCCAATTTCAGAAGGCTGACGCGTTGGACGATGACCTTGGATTCCTTATCTCTGCGCAGTCCGTAAATTGTCTGAGCTAAGCGCGGCTTGGGATAGGCCAGATTTTCTGGGACGACGTTTTTGATGCAGTTAGAAAAGAAACCGGGCGGATTTTTTTGGACTTCCTCAGGGAAGCGGAAGAAATGCTGCTTGGATTTGTCCCGCATCCATCCAGGCAGGAAGCTGATGATCATGGCGTCAAGCGCATGATGGCGGTCGTCATCACGATTCTTTTTTTCAGCCTCTTCCTCAGTCTGAGCGGTGGGATTGAGGACATGGTTCAAGCGGTATTTGCGACGGATACGCCCGGTAAGTCCGCCTGAGATGATGATGATACGCTTGTTGCCGCTTGCATCTATTCCATTGCGCCATCCAAAGCGAAGCGAGACGATTTTCTGCGCGAGCTTGGAGATCCAAGCCGTCTCGGCCAGCGCGGTGTAACGTTCCACAAGCTCCGATGCATCAGCGCGGAGGAGGAGCTGTTTTTTCTTGTTATTAATGGCTGCTGATTCGACACGCTGTTTGTAGGCTTCCCATTCGTTTTGGGTTTTGGTTTGCTTGAACCAGTCAAAGGGGATGCGTCTGTCTTTCTCTTTGTTGGTTTCTCGCTTTGTCAGCACGTAATTCAGCATGGCATCGGGGCCGCCTAATTCACGCGGCACGATGTGTTCAATTTCATATTGATCGAGATGATGTTCGCTCAAAGGCTCGCCGGTGTAGAGACAAATGCCTCCTTGCTGGCGATAGAGTTGTAGCTTGAGAGGAGCGGAGCTTGCGGTGCTGAATTGGGAAGCTTCGTTGGCAGATTTTTCGCGCTCTTTCCGCCGTTCTTCCTGAAATTTTTTGAGTTCTCTTTTTGCTTTTTCTCCCATGAAGTCTTCACGCACGAATTCCAAAACAACCTCATGAGGCATGCCAAATTTTTTCTCTAGCTTGATTAGTCGCTGGTTGAAGGTCGTGAGCCGATGGCGGACGATGGGATCATTGATTGATCCGATAACTTCGCGGATCGCGGCGTCTTTATCTAACTGGCCGTTTTGTGAGTGCTTGGTTTCCAGAGCATCGAGCCTTTGGTCCGGAATATAAAATGACTCCCAGCTTGTGTCACCGAGATCGGCTATGAATTTGAGATCAGCAAGGATGAGACCTTTCTTCGGATCGGTATTGATGATTTTCGTTTTTTGATCCTTGTAAAAATCTTTCGGATTTTTTCCAGAAAGGATCAATTCTTTCACCAGTCGTAAAGCCGGACGCGAAAAGCGTGAACGGCCTGTTTTCTTGGGAGGATCGATTTTTTCATGGCCAGGCAGGGGTGAATATCCGTTTTCCTTACACCATTTTTTCCACTGGGTGGGGGTGAAACTTAAAGATACGGGCTTGTCTTCGTTGAAGAGCTTTTGAATGTCTTGAGGTGTGAGGCGCTGTTGGATTCCACATCGCTCGACGAGGATGTTTTTTAGCTTCATCAGGTAGGTGACCTCCATCACAAGCGGGTCATCAGCCCTGCATGTGTGAAACCTCGGGATCAGGGCGCAGGGAGCGAGGATGCGGTTATCGAAGCGGGGGATTTTTTGGCCAAGGACGCCTTGCCAGTCTTCTTCGGAGCCGAGGTGAAGGTTGTATCGCTTACGTAGCTTCGGATCGTAGGAGGCGTAAGGCTTGCCGGTAGGGCCGTAGCAAAGGTAGTCAGCAAAGCTGACGCCTGGAGGTGCGGCAGCCGCGAGGGCGGGGATTTGTTTGACCGCCGCCTGGGCCAAAGCCTGAATTTCCTTGGCCACGTCTGTGCGATCAAAGCGGACGTTCTGCGTAGATTCCGCTGTGTGATCGGTTTTGGTTTTAAGCTCGTCGGGTTTTGATGGATCCCACAATTTCATTTTGTGGGCGTCGTAGTAGCAGGGAAAGTGATAGTTTTGAGGCACTTGTGTTTTGAAGGCGCGCCAGGCGTTGAGAGCGGCTTGGTAAGCGGGATCTTTTTTGGCGAGTTCTGCGTCAGCCTTCCGTTCCTCCTCATCGATTTCTTCGATAGTTTTTCCTGCTCGGCGTGCTTCGGCGGCTTTCCAAGGGATATTAGGATCATAGCCGCGCTTTTGGATAGCGGAATGAAGGGCTTTGTAGATTTGCCAGGGTTCGAGTTTCTCTCCACGCAGGAGCTTGATGCGAAGGAGGCAGGAAGTGTAGCAGGTAGAATCGTTTCCGGAGGCAAATTCGCGTTCGAGTCGCGGGTCTGCTGTTTGCTTTAATTTCCAAGTGCCTCTTTTATTGCCGGAGACTTCGTTTCCGTTTTCGTCGTATTTAGCGACGATTCGCTTTCGCGGAAGCTCTAGGCCGGCCTTTTTCCAAACCTCGTCGAGCCAGGCTTCGCGGGCTTTATGGGCTAGGCGCGTCCGGAACATGCGGCGGCGGGCGGCGGCGTTTTTTGTTTCGGCAAAATCTTCAGGAATTAGAAGCGAAGCGATATGCTTGAATTTCGTCCCCTCACGAACAGCTTCGCCAATCGAAGTGATGCCCAGA
>JANWVL010000041.1 GCA_025056655.1 Candidatus Methylacidiphilales bacterium | reverse complement strand
AACTCTTAATGGTATTTGTAAAGCAATAGAAAATATAAAATCAGAGACAGGAGAATATCCAGAAAGTATAGAAAATATAGATGGCGCAAGATATGTCGATGAAGATTACTCAGATTCTGTCACCAGAAAAATCATATATTTGAAGACATCCAATGGGTATGTGATGTTTCTGCCTTATCAAGGAGGCTGTCATGTGCAGTCCGATCAGGGGTGTCACGTCAAAATCTTGAAATAATTTTTTCTGATAGTATCTATTTCGATGAGCCGTTTGAAGATTTAAAAATTTCATTCAAAAAGATTGCAAAACCCGTCATATTCTGTATAAAACTGTTAAAATAAAATGCTAAAATCGCAGGACAACTACCCGTCAAATGGTAGCGGGCTCAGCGGTGTGATGACGGTGGATTATTATGTGCACGAGAATTTGTTGGGGCATATCACCACCCGCAGCTTCCCGCAGCCTGATCCTATCGGCTTCGATGCCGGGGATGTGAATTGGTATAGGTATGTGGGGAATAATGCGGTGAATTATACGGATCCAAATGGATTTATTAGAATCCCATGGACTAGTTTATTCACACCCAAAAACCCCGCTAAAGATGCTAAGCCTTTTGAAGTATGCAGGTTGGAATATGAGGAGAAACATGAATTATATGGCTGTCCTGAGAAATTCTGTGTTTACAGTTGTTATGAAGTTTTCTATGATTATATAACAGATAGATATCAAAAAACTATAAATATAGATGCAGATAAACCTTGCCCGAAAAACGGTAGGTAAATATATGACTAATAATTGTAAAAAATATCTTTATGGACTTTTTTTAGTAATATTTATAGCTTTATTTTTATTTTCGATTAAATACAAAATCTATATACAACATACTGAAAGCATGTCTCCAACTATTTTTCCTGGGACGTTGTGTCTCATTAAAAAATGCAAAGAGAATCTTAATCGATTTGATATTGTTGCTTATGAATTGAATTATTCAGAAGGAATAGGTTTAGGTAGGATTGTGGGGCTGCCTTGTGAACGAATTAAATTTTTAGAAAGTAAGATAATTATTGATGATAGGGAGTTAGATTTAAAAGAATATAAAAATATCTACAATGAAATAAATAGAAATTATGGAATTAAATATGGCAAAGAAGAATACTATGAGATCAAGAAAGGTGAGTATTTTTTAATTGGCGATAATCACAGAATTTCCTTTGACAGTCGTTATCATGGCGGTATTGATTCTTGTAGAATAATTGGGAAGGTGGTTTTTACATGGTAAATAGAGCTTATATTAATTATCAATAACACCAGCCATAGTAAGAGCTTGAGTTTTAAGAAAAGTTAAAGTGATGAGGATCATGCTAGTTAGAATAACTATCCAATGCGCGTATGATGCGAATAAAGGAGATGATGGATTATCTTATAATAGAGAAAATGGTTTACAACAGAATCACAGGCCGCTTCCTGCAACCCGACCTCATCGGCTTCGATTCCGGGGATATAAACTTGTATCGGTATGTGGGGAATAATGCGGTGAATTATACGGATCCGGAGGGGTTGCGATGGTTTGGCTGGGGGGAGGCATGGGATTATTATAATCAACTGAAAGACCCCGATGACGGAAAGTTTGATGGTGAAAATGAGGATAAACTTGCACATTGCATGGCTCATTGTGAAATAGTAAAGCAACAGCCCTTCAACTTGGGTTACTTGGATTCTTATGTTTTGGATTATGGAAAAGAGGCTCTTGATGCAATCAAAGGACTCTGGGATAGTAATAGTAAATGGAGTAAAGAGGATCAGAAAGCAAATCAGAAAGGCCGCGATTGCGCTAATGATCCGCGCGGGTGTGAATGCTGTTGCAAGGAAAGTGTATCATGAGTTCTGGATGTAAATATTTGACAATAATAGGGCTTGTGTCTTTTGTATCTTTTGTATCTTTTGTGATTTTTTTAATAAATACCATTCAAACATCGATATATTGGTTGGATAAGGTTGGTCCCAAGTTAGAGGATAGTCTTGGATTTAAACATGGATCGCCTTATGTTAATGGGCATGAGATTTTACTCATATCAAAAGTCGTGCCTGGAGGAATAATGGAGCGTGCAGGACTCAGAATTGGAGATGTGCCATACGGTATGGGAATGGATGATTTTTATAAAATGTTATGGGAAGGCAGAGGCAGTATCGTTGAGGTGGAGGTAGTAAATGTTTACGACAATCCATCTCGTCAATCTCGTTCATCAGCTCAAAATAAAAGAGTGTTACGCATACCTGTTCCTCATCTGGGTGAGGAAATCGAGCAGAAAATAAAAGAGTAAAAAAGGGGACGTGGTAGAGAAGTATTTGATTGAAATGAAGATGTGTTGAAACTAACGCCACATATATAAATCATGGGGTTGGTGGACGTGGTTATTTTCGGGAGGGACAAGCTCCGCCTTGTCCCAAATATCGTAGAAAAATCAGAGCCGGCACGGAAGCCAGCCATCCCGTTGCCGGGATCAATCGATCACCCATCTATATGCCTGTAATTATCAAAACCGCTGATAACATTTTCACCAAAAAAGATCTTTACATCTACGACGACATTGGGCAAGTTACCCAAGTGCAATGCGGAACGGTTAACAACGCGAACGCGAGCAAAACCCAAAGCTGGACATACGACCTGGTAGGCAACTGCATTACACACACCTGCTATCTGCAAGAAAGGATCCTCGGCA
>JANWVL010000040.1 GCA_025056655.1 Candidatus Methylacidiphilales bacterium | reverse complement strand
AAAAGAACAAGACTTCGGGAATTGCGGTTTAGCGTGCAATCAGGTGTTTCTATATTTGATGTTGTCAGGTCAAGCGATTACCGAAAAGCAATTATCAAAAATTGGTTTGAGTAAAGAAATCGTGATGGATGAAAAGAGGTTTTTAGATTGGTCAATTAATAATGGGTATGCAAATTGGAATGTATCCAGTGATTGGCTAGGCAGCACATTTGATTTTCAAAGACAGAAATTCTTTAGTGATTTAGGGATTCAGACAACCTACAATGATAAGCCTAAGGCAAATGAAATCATCCAAGCGGTAAAGAATAATAAAGGTGTGCAGATAGCGATTACTGCCGGCCAAGATATAGATGATAATGGTATAATTATCACTTACGGACATGCTGTAACGGCACAACAAGTCTATAAAGATAAGAATTCAGGCAAGACTTATGTTGTGATCAATAATTCCGGGTGGTCGCCTAATGGATTGGCTCCTACTGCCACCCAGGCAGTAGCCATAGATGATTTAATGAAAATGCAACCCAGAATCATTGTCACAGAGCCGAAATTGTGGGGAATTCATAGTGTCAAAGCAGATAGACCTAGTAATAAATAAATTTTATGAGAGGAACGCTAGTGTGTATTATCGGAACTATATTAGGAATGTTTCCGAGCATAGAGATACACTCTAAGAACCATGAAATAATCAACACCAAGGCAATGACTTTTTTTGAATACGTGAATGCAGGATTACCGGACTCATGGATATGGATATACGCCAGCAAACCTCAAAGTCCGGTTAGAATATATTTTTCAAAGGAAATTCCAGCCGGTGGCGGAGGATGGGTTACGTTATTGCCTGTATTAATTGGTGATCAACATTATATATTATACACATGGGCTAATTTTAGTTGGAAAAAAGGTAATAAAATGTTTCATTCTGAATACATGTTTTACATGCGGTATCCGGATGGTGAATTTCATACCAGTATTGATAAAAGTATGAAAGACAAAGTTGTAGAATATACTGTAAGATATAAAAAAAATAATTTGATTGATGAAGCCTATAAGCAAGATGTAGAAGGAGGCGATGTTGTGGAAGAAGTCAAGAGAGGAGAAAAGCCAATATATTATTTCAAATATGAATGTTACCTTTTATCACTAATTATAGAAAATCGATGGCTAGTTGATAGGCCACGAAAGAATAAATCCGAAATAACGCTAGAAAAGGATGTCGCACGGAAGTTGAGAATTATGTATGTTAAGGGCAAATCTGAAAAACATGCCGTTTTTCATGAAGAAAAAAATGCGCCAGATTATATTACGTGGATGAATCAAAAAACAAAAGATGATCCCTTATTCCACAATCTAGAATTCCTCCCCCGCTCTTCTAACTCTTGCTCAAAATAAACCCCTAACATAATATCTTGCGCCGGCTGCACTATCTCATGCACAAAGCTTATATCAAACTCCCCAAATCCATCATTACTCAATCCCGCCTCGCCCCATGCCTACTTCTAATCGGACTTATTAACCTAAATGCACATCTCCTCGGAGATTTCTACCTAGATTCCTCTCTCCCCGACCTAAAATTGCCCGCTCCAGCTGAGTATACAAAGCAGGCTTCTGATAAAACAGAGGATTGCCTGACCGCCCCTACCACAGCCGCTTGCAGCAATATCGAGACCATCGAAGCGCAGGACCTCAGCGGACTCAATCGCGCCATAGAAAAAGCCAGAGAGATCACCCTCGATAAACAGACCAAAGTCAAGCTTACCATTCCCATCATCAATCCAGAAGGTTTGCAGAATGATTGGAACCAGATCCGTCTGGCTGTGGACAAGGTCTTCGATCTCCGTGAGATGGGCTTTGGATGGCTTTTCGGTGAAAATCGCGACAAGGCCAAAAGAATTCATTTCGATGAGGTCTTCGATCCTGCTCTCCTAGAGCGTGCAGGTTTATCTCAATGGATCTCAGAGCTGCTACAACAAGGCGGGCTCGGGCCAAACGATTGCGGCATCGCCGCCGTCCAAGCGATCTTGTTAGCAGCCACACATAGCGGAAATCTCCTTATTAGTGATCACGTAACCCTAGCTCTGCTTGCCGATGGAGCCGCTTTCAAAGCGTGGATGATCCAAAATGGATTCGCCAACAAAGACGGCACGATGACTCTCGCTCAAATGGAAAGCGCGCTTTCCGCCTTTAATCTTGGCAACCGCAATACATCTCTCGATGCCGATAGTTTGATCCGCCAAGTCATGTTTGAAGGCAAAGGCGTCATCGCCAATCTCAAACTCGGACCTGGCAAATATCACTCTGTGCTCGTCAGCGGCGTAGATATCGATGCCAACGGCAATGCTCATGTCCTCTTCCTCGACCCCACCCGCCACGGACAAGGCATCTTGCGTGAACCCATCGATCACTTCCTCAGTCGTGCCAGCGACGCAATCACCTTGGATACCCCCGTGTGGCAACCAACGGATTACAGCGATCCTTCCTTGGTAACCCTAAATGCCATTCAAAAGCGAAACGAAGCCATTGCCCGATGGACACAAGATTTTGCCTTAGGAGCCAAGAAGACTGCAGATGTGATCTTGGGATTGTTGCCAGTGGTGGGACAACTAGATAGTGCAGTGACGTTGCTGACGGGTCAGACCTTGGCTGGCACGGAAGTGGGAGGAGCGGAACGAGGGTTAGCCATGGGAAGTATCATACCGGCAGGGAAACTGATCGGAGGCATAGCCGGGGATATCTTGTCAGCAGTTAAACCCACGACAGCCACTGTCTTAAACATAACCGATGATGCGACTAAGGTGGGTAGTGCCGCAAGGGCACCAGTGGTCATCGGCGAGAATATGAATCGGGTCAACTCCTATGCAGTTAGGATTGGAGGTGAAACGATTGATGGATGGCTTGCCGGTCGTAAGTGGACTCCCCAACTCAACGACGAGTTTATTAGTGCCATAAAGGCAGAGGGTCGGCTATTTGTGGATATTGGTCCTGACTTTGGCAGAAGACTGCAAAACAGAATTGATCCGAATCTTGGTCGCCCTCAAAGTTTGATTTATGGACGTGAACGGCAGCAGCTTCTCGATTACTGGAATTACCAGAAACTCTACGAGAGAACTGGCAAGTATCAGGGCGGGGTTCTCGGTTTTGATCCTTGATTGCGAAACACTATGAGTGAAGTAACGATTTCGAGAGAGGAGTTTCAACGTGAAGTTGAGCAAGCCGCTGGTAGTATCTTTAGGTCGCACGGCTTCCAGCGAGCACCAGAATTTGAATCCGTTACGCCAACCACGGCGTCGGTGGTTTATCTCGGCAAAAATATTGCGTTCACTTTCACGTTTGATCTTCGAGATCAAGCAATCGATTTGCTCGTTACTCGTTATCGCAACGGAAAGCTGCTCGCAATCTGGGATGGTGGCTACTCATCCAGTCTGTTTACTTATTTACTCAAGCACTGTGGCTACCGAGGTCGCCCCACTCCGCCGTCAACACTTCCTCAAACTGCTACAAAATTGCAGCGGATGATCGCCACTAGCCTGAGCCTTCTAGAACACCCAGCTGCAGCACGGTTGCTGACAGATAACCCAGATGTGTTGCCTGCTTAACTCCGAATCCCAAAACCGCAAGGTGCATCATCTCCTCACGCTGCCGAGCATAGCAACGTCCGCCAAACCCTCGTCAACTGGCGATGAACCGCACTGGCATGATGTCTGCGCGGCTCGGCTTGAACTGCGCGTGCATGGCTTGACACACATCGCGCTGGTGTTTTGTTGCTGGTTGTTTTTAACTATGTTTCCATAAATCATGATCTCGGTTAAGCCGATCCCCTCTCCTCTCGCGCGTCTGCGCTACCTCTGGCCGTTCTTCTTCCTTCTCGCGGCTCTTTGTTATCCACAAACGTCTCTCTTAGCCTCACGAGTCTCGCCCGCTGCTCCTTCAGCCTCATCCAAAGGGGCGATGAGTTTCATTCACTCGGGTGCTGAGGA
>JANWVL010000039.1 GCA_025056655.1 Candidatus Methylacidiphilales bacterium | reverse complement strand
GGATTTTATGAGTGGGTTTATCGGTGGAGCGATAGGAAGTGCGGCAGGGGCTTTTGTGAACAGCATCAAGCTAGGTGGCACGTTTGGGCTTTTCACTAGAACGGCAATTACTGCAGCTGCCGGCGGGACTGCAGCGATGCTAGGCGGCGGCAACTTCGCCAACGGCGCCCTCTCCGCTGCGTTTACGTATTTGTTTAATGAGGCGATTTTAACAATAAAAGATATGATGGATAATTTTGACCATATATTAAAGCTTGACACAAGGCTAGCTGAAATCGCTGACGATCACATCGAACTTGCTAATAAAGAGCTTAATCCATTGGGCTATAAAGTTAAAATATCTAGTTCATATAGAAGCATTAAGGAACAGAATGAGATATATGCAAAAGGTCGCACTAAGCCAGGGAAAATCGTTACATATGCTAAGGGAGGTATGAGTGCTCATAACTATGGTCTCGCTTATGATATTGTGATTATTGACTCTAAGGGAAACTTGATTTGGAGTGGCCCACTCATGGAGAGAGTTGGCATAATCGGAGAAAGTTTAGGACTAGTTTGGGGAGGTAGGTTTAAATCGATCAAAGATTGTCCACATTTTCAACATTTTCTCGTTCCATCAGGAAAAGATATGTATGAGCGATATAAGAAAGGATTAGATGTCTTATATGGTTTCTAGTTTTATATTCGCTATTTTTATTTATTTTATATTTGTAAATACAAATCATATTAGTTATGCAAATAGCCCTAGTTATGTGTTCAATAGGCTGACAGCATACTTACATGATCAGGGAACGGGAAGCTTCTCAGCCGATATTTCTAGTGAAGGAACTTTAATGGATGTAATAGTAAACATTGAAAAATTTACGGGCAGAAAAAACTCATCAGCAAATGGTCTACTTATAGATTTAGAATTTACTAGGTCCAATAAAAATGAAAACAATAAAAATACTTACTCATATATAGATATAAACAAGCCAGTTATCGCAACAATCAAGACTAAGCGCAAAAAATTTGATCGTGTAATTTATATAGATGATTTTCAGGAAGAGAATAGTTATCATTACAAGATCTATCTTTCCGAGGAATATTTATGTTCCTACATTATTATAGAACTAACTCAATCTAAAAAGAGAATATATCGAAAAGTATTGCAATTTCTATGTGGGGATTATCCTTTTTTTAAGTATGAGATATATCCCGGTAAATAAGCTAGATTGAGCATTTATGCAATAGCCTAACCACTTGTTTTATCAATTCATAAGCTTAAAAACTTTACAGAAAACTCAATATAAATAATTATATAGATGATTTTTCATCGCAAAATGTAGTAAGGAATATATCTACATTTCTTAGAAAGTCTTCTGGCTAAGGCGAATTGTTATACTATATGGTTTTGTTGAAACCTTACCAAAAATTGAATTAATAAGAGGATCTAGATTTAGTGTGCACGTATATCTGCAACCGCAATCATAAGTGGTGATCACGCATAAGAAATAATCTATGTATCTATACTCAGAACTTTATTTTCATAATAGAACGGTTTATTAAAATACTTCATCAAGCCGAATTAGCAGATGTTTTTTTATTTCGGTTTAACTTTCAGAGGGCTAGACGAAAATTAGATGATTGTTTTGGGCAAACATTATCCCATAGAAGATATGGATTAGTGATTGTGCCGAATACCTATATGGGTCTTGTTTTGATAGTTTATACAATTAGATTAAAGAGGAGTGATAAGGTCTAATTTAGCTCAAGTTCACGCTCTGACTTCTGATCTGATGATTTTATTTCAACTGCCTTGAGTCGAGTGCGTGGTGAGGATTGATGATTCGGATTTCAATGTGGGATCGTTGGAATGTAGAGAGCTATTGGTCTGAAGATGCAGGTTTATTGGAATCGCTCGCGTCAGAGAGTGCGGAGGAATCGAGCGACCTGATCGTGGTTGCCGATAAAATGTAGGTAGAGGTAATCATCTTGGTGAGTGAAGAGGGCTCTTCTATGAAGTCCGATCCGAAATTCGTAAAGGTCTTTACACAAGGAGCGAATACCAATTCCTTGATGTGTATGGGGGCATCCAAAGTTTTTCTATAGGACAAGCAAAAGACGTTGAAAACGCTTTTGTTCAGGCAAGGGTAGGTGCTTTATTTGCTTAAGGAGTTTAGGGTCGAGTTCAATCCTTAAGCAGTGCATGAAGATTTCCCTTGAAGGATTTGGATGTTTTTTTAGAGACATTGCGGCGAGCAATGGACTTCAGTTTTCGAGAAATCTTGCTGAGTTGTCTTGCAGATAGACCGTAGTCATCATCGAATGCAGGGTCAACGGGTTGAACCGAGACGTTGCGAAGCGCGATAATACTCTCTCCGCAGAGGATTCCAATATCTTCGCCTTGAGCTGCGAGTTTGAGCCAATGGGTGAGATTCATTCTTGCTTTGGTAGGAGAAATAGTAATCATAGTCTCAATGTAGCTAAAATAAAGACGCTGTAAAGACGTAAAATTAATAATTAAAAATAGAGTGATGGGATTCCGTATGCTGAAGCTATAAGCTTTTTGATGTTGAACAAATTCTTTTATCCGAGTGCTTAAGACATAACAAAGATTTGGGCTCAGCATTCTTTCTACGCCCGCAACACTCATAAAAACTTGCCTCTCAAACGCGCTGCAAGCATAAGCTATGCATACTTGACGGATAGAAGAAAGTTGCGACGTGCGGACTATTCTTTTATTTGATGCTGCTTAAACCCATTCTGAATAGACGTCAGGAGCCGTCTATTCGGCTCGCGGAGTTTCGGTCTACAATTTGCCTTTAGCGAAGTCTAAGGAACTATCGTCAAGTGGATCAAGAAAACTGGCGGATAATCGTAGTGATAGCCTCTACGATAGTGGCGAGTGTGCTTACCACGGGGCGATGGGAGCCTTTGCTGCGGGGGCGGCCACAGCTACGTTGTTTAGCGCGACAATAGTGGCTGGGGCTGTCGGAGGATTTGTCAACGGCGCCGTCAGCGCAGCCGTGGCTGGTGGACGCATAAAAGATATCTTTCTTTCTGGCTTCAAAGGTGCTGTGATAGGAGGTGTGACAGCCTCAGCGACATTTGGCATTGGGCACTGAGCGGGTGGGCAGAGTATATTTAGCGGATTGCTGAGAATTGGGGGGGTGAAGGTAGGGGAGTTTGTGATGAAGAGTGTGGCGCATGGTTTGTTGCACGGGACGGTGAGTGAGATTGCTGGGGGGGGATTTTATGAGTGGGTTTATCGGTGGAGCGATAGGAAGTGCGGTAGGGGCTTTTGTGAACGGCATCAAGCTAGGTGGCACGTTTGGGCTTTTCACTAGAACGGCAATTACTGCAGCCGCTGGCGGGACTGCAGCGATGCTCGGCGGCGGCAACTTTGCCAACGGCGCCCTCTCCGCTGCGTTTACGTATTTGTTTAATGAGGCGTTGGAAGCGATAGCTCGAGTTGCACAGAAGTATGTATACTCTGATAGATGGCTTAAGTCAAAAGCTGTAGGCATGGGCAGAAAAGATGACCCAAAATGTAACATTTTTGTCCATGATGTAATTGTTGAAGCAGGGTATCCTGCTCCTATCGTAGAAGGTCGTCCAGCGAGAGCGGGGGAATGGTATCAAGGAAAAGTAAAAGGATGGAGAATTTTAGCATCAACAGAAACTCCTAAGCCAGGCGATATAGCTGCAAGTTGGAATTCCTGGGGATTCTTACCGTTTATTCCATCAGGCCATGTTGGAATAGTCGTAGCCGGAATTTCCAACGGTGTTTTATCACCTGGGATAAATGTATTTCAAGTAAATTTAGAAACAGTTTCCTCAAGTTCTAGAGTTAATCCTTCTGGGATAATAGTCCAAAATGACTGGGCGTTCAGACCCAATCAAAATGATATACGATTCTTAAGATATGTTGGTAAATAAAATCATTTGGGTAACTTTAGTCATCTTTATAAATGATATGATACAGGCTAGAGTTTTTGATATGGACTATCTAAAAAAAATTGAAGATTACTATAAAAATTGTGTTGCAGACTATGAACTGATATATAATAGAGAATTTATAGAAATATATCTAGATGCTGAAAAGCATATAAACGAGATATTTAGCCTAATGATAAACAAAAATACAAATTCTCTACAGAAAATGATATGTATATATCTGCTTGGAAAAATACCTAAAGATAAATACATAAATTTCGTTAGGGAATATTTCAATCATATTAAATCTAGCAAATTAGATGAAAATCATGTATTAGAATCTCTTATATCACCAGGGTGGGTATGGAATAATGCACTAGTAGTCCGTTATAAAAATAATGAAGTAAGAAAATTACTCAATGAGATCAGTAATTATGATAATAAACTTTCTGAAACTGTAAGTTATATACTAAGCGGTAGAATGTATGAAAATTACATATTAGCTCATATAGATAAACGATTTTAATCTTTGCTTTTGATTTCATAGAGTTAAAATTGAAGATTTTTATTATCTATAAATAGAATGCAAATAAGCTATAAAAGAGTCTGGCTCACACAATGTATTGTAGGAATCTTATTCATCTTATTTATGACTTTAAAAATAACAAAGTGTTTATCTAATTCAGATCAAAAAAAATATATAACAGATCAAATAAAAATAATCGAAAATTTCTACAAAACAGTAAAATCAGAATATGAGCTATACTTAAACAGAAACTTTGTAGAGATATATTTAGATTCAGAAAATTATTTAGATAGCATATTTCATATTATGACTAATAAAAAAACCAGCACCGATCAAAAGATAATATGTATATATCTTCTGTCCAAGATCGACAAAGATCAATATATACAAATATTTAAAAAATATTTTGATTTGATGAGATCAAAAAATAAAATTGAAGTTGATATTTTAACTAAATTTATATATCCTGGTGTTGGTTGGAATGATGCCTTCATAGTTCGATATAAAGATCAGAATGTTCGAGGAATTTTATTAAACATACGTGCATGTGATCCTATGTTATCAAAATTAGCAGACATGATTCTCAGCGGAAAATTATATGAAGAATACATTAAAAGTTATATAGATCCAAAATCTGCAAATGGTAGCCAGTATTAAGTTTTAATAAAATATATAGTTTTGCACATACAGTTGAGAAAACTATTTAGAACATTTTCAACAGTAATAGGTCGTATGAGAGCTGCTAAAGGCACACCTTATGATATACAAATACGAGGCTCAAGGTATATAACCTATCATTAAAGCGAAAAGATTCTTAATCGTGATTCTCATTCTGATAACACTGATTGGGATAGCAGAGTTCCAGAGATATTTTTTATTCTGAAAATTATGCTAGATAAGTAGCAGAAGATGAAATCATCAGATATTTAAGAAATCATCTAAAGATAAATAATCCTATTTTATATAGTGAAAAATTGTAAAAGTTGAAGGTCTTTATCATTACTGTTGCCAATTTATGAACAACGGAGTTCTACGAGAAATTGGTGTATTTTTTTGCCCGTGGTGCCTACCCTAGAATCTATAGTATATCCAAAATAATACAACATAAGATAGGGCTATCTAGATTTAGTTTTATAGTCTAGTGTAAAACCTCTCGGCACTCAGACTCGCACCTTCCAATACGATGCCAATGGTAATCTGATTAATGACGAAATACGCACATACCAATATGCCTCACACAATAAACCGATTCTCATCACTAAAGGCATTCCTTCTCTCGGTGGAGTGACGATC
>JANWVL010000038.1 GCA_025056655.1 Candidatus Methylacidiphilales bacterium | reverse complement strand
CACTAAAAATATCTCCTCAGCACAATACCAATACGAAAAAACTCTCAACGCCCTTCGCACTCAACGCTGGAAAAAACTCCAACTCTTCCAACTCGCCCTAGCCAACCTCGCCCACAAACCCATGCGCCTTGTTTACAGCCCGACGCAGAACAGCCAGCCTTCTGAGTCGGAGATCGCCCCCCCAGATGGCCTCCTCATCGCTGAGAAAAATAAAACCCTAATCGTCCTAGCGGTTCAAAAAGCATCCCGCGTATCTCTCGCAGGCATAGCGGCTAAAGACCAACTCCTCACCTTAAACGGCCAACCCCTTCACACTCTCGAAGATTTCTCAAACGCTTGGAAAGGCACACAAGATAAAAACTCATACACAATTAAAAAACCGACAGGAAAAATCCTTTCTCTCACACTCACACCCCCTGCAACGCTCAAATCCAGTATCCTCGACCTTCCATAATTGAAGGGCTTTTCTTCCTACAGACCTCTAAGCGTGCGATTTTCGGATTGCCCGCTAAAGCCATTCACTCCCCATACTCTCCCTCTCTGGAAGAGCTGCCCCTAATAAACGGGCCTAAGAAGAGATTACGCAAAACAACTTTTTTGTAGCTGCAAACAAAGGAACCAAGAGCCCTGTTGAATCAAAACTTCAACTGTTACTTCCTAGCATTCTGTAGGGCTGATCTCATCCTTGAGACATACCCCATAATCAACAACCCAATCCCAATTAAAGCATAAGTCGAAGGCTCAGGAATGGTAACAAAATTTGTGGTAAATAAACTATTGTTGAAAGAACCACCCAGCGATTGAGAAACGAATAATATCCCTCCTGGATCAGACGCCGTGTAAATCCCAGGTGAAGCGGGGAGCGTCCAGGGGCCTGAATACGTTCCATATGGTGTTCCTGCACCGGGTTGAAGAGAGGAAGTAGTTAAAGTTGGATACCAGTATAAAGCAAGTGGGTCCCCTCCGTTCAGACCTGGAAAATTATTAGCATCAATTGTAAAAAGGTCCACTATCGCACCAGTAACATTCGTGCCTGCCCCAATTGATAGCTTTGCTAGAACAACATCGTCAGGCTCGCCAGTAAAGCTCGTCGGTGTGGGGGCACCGAAAGTAGAGTTTGACAGACTGGCAACTACAACGAGTAGTGAATTGTTGGGTAAAGGATTTGAGTTGAAGGTAAACTGACCAGCTGTTACACCTATCTGATAGGTTAATTGCGCCACAGCAGTGCTGTTGGCCAAAATAAGAGAGGTTACGACTGATAGTGTTAGAATCGCTATTTTTTTCATAGGTTTTGTTTGAATGTGTGTTTGGTTTTTGTGGTTGTAATTTAGTGTTTCAATAGTTTGGTGAGTTTATACCAACGATCGTGGGACCGTTGGTAACTGGAGCCTTACGAATTACCACCCCCTCATAAAGATTTATCTCATCATTGCCAGCATTGCCAGTGCTACCAACTTTTCTCCATTGATTGTTTGTATAATAATATACCGCCTTGGCAGGCTTATTTATGCCGGTAGTTGTGTTGTCAAACACTATAAGCCTGTCGGTAATGTTGAACTCACTAGGACTGGATGCAAATGCACCGGAAGAGATAAAGCCTGCATCAACCAGTTTAACCGGCATTGGACGCGGTAGCCCTAATGGATTATCTTGAGACTGGGAATTTTGGGTCCTAAGCCAGTAGGCGTTCTTTTCCATGGATACATTACCTGCAATGGCAAATTGCGAAGGCGACGCAGCTGAACGAATTATAACGTAGTTATCTGGATTGATGATTGTATCGTTTTGGTTGGCAGTCGAACCAATCTTTCGCCATTGAGATTGTGGCCCTAGGTAATAAAATATGGAGGATGCAGGGAGATTAATCCCATTAGCCAATATATTGGGGACAATCACACGAGTTTGTATTGAAAACTCAGACGGAGATGCGTTGATTCCCTGTCCATTAGGAAACAAGGTATTGAGTGTCCAATAAGGTATAATCTTAGCCTTGGTGCCGGGGGCGATGGAGGAGATATTATCGCCGGCAAGGTCAAGCGTAACGGTATTTGTGCCGTTGGCGGTGATGGTGTAGTAATTGCCTTCTTTTGGATTGATGCTGCTGTGGCTCCCAATGCGGAGGTAGTAAGTGTTGGGCTGGGTGCCAGCGGCGTAGACAAGTTGATTAGGCGTCAGGGAAGCATTATTTAAAGTAACGACATTACCCGAGACGGAGGCGATGGTGCCAGACCAAAAGGCTGGTCGCTCAAATGGAGGCGTGACGTATATATCAGAGTTGGCAAGCGCATTATATCGAACAAATCCGACCGGGGCCGTAGTAACTGTCTGTGATTCCAGAGAGGATGTTGTGCCAAGCACGACTAATGATATTCCGAAGATTTTGCTTAGATTTATTTTCATAGCAACGATAATCTGTAACGAATTCGTGCTTTGGCAAGTGATTTTTTTATTTTTTTTCTGGTTTGCTTTTTTTGGGCTTGACAGATCAAGTCCTCCATAAAATCCATGAGGCACTTTTTACACAGATTGTAACATTTGTGTCAAGTTCTTTTCTTTATTTATTCAAATTCTCTCAAACGATGCTACCAGTATCAATAATAGGCTGGAATCAAGCCGGGGGCAGCGGGCTGAGCGATACTTACGTATGTTTTTCAATATCAGTTCAATAGAAATGTTATTACGATTTTATTGTATTCTGAGAGTGTAAGGTGAAATAGTGTGGGGAGAGGTTGTTCTGCAAGCACTCCCTGGATCTGAAGGTTACGCTCAGTTTGCTGTTTGTTCGCGACTTGGACCATGGCTGGATGAGTTATCTACCCACGCAATCATCCACCTACGCAATCGATAAGGGAGAGAGTCGAGCAATCGGACAGGGTGGGATTCGAACCCACGGTGGCCTTGCGACCACGCCTGATTTCGAGTCAGGTGCCTTCAACCACTCAGCCACCTGTCCTTTGTTGCAGCTTGGCGCGGATCGAGGTCGTAAAGCAAGATTTAAGGTTAAACGAATTTTTGTTTTTGGCGATGCTTTTGTGCGTGGGGGTGATTGAGGCTTGCCAGCGGTGGATTCGTGTCGTGTGATAAGAGGATTGGTTATGCTCGAGGTGCGTGGATTGTCGGTTTTTTTGCGTGACGGCGAGGTTTCTCTACTGAAACAGGTGCATTTGAGCTGGCCAAGGAAACATTTGGGGGCGATTTTAGGGCCGTCTGGCTGTGGGAAGACGACGCTTTTGAAGACGCTGGCTGGGATTTTGGATTACGAGGAGGGTGAGATTTTGTGGCAGGGAAAGGACGTGAAAGTGTGCGATATTCCGTTGGGGGATTTGGGCTACGTGCCGCAATTTAGCATGGCGCGGGACGTTTTGACGGTGGAGGAGAATTTGGAGTTGACGTTGTCTTTGCGGTGCGGCGGCTTGTCAAGCGAGGAACGAAGGGATCGCGTGGACCGCGTGTTGGAAGAGGTGGGCTTGAGAGAAATTCGGGATAGAGAAGTAAGAGTGCTCTCAGGGGGACAAAGGCGGCGGTTGGGATTGGCGCTAGAGTTGCTCAGTGATCCTCCGTTAATTTTGTGCGATGAGGTGACCAGCGGCCTCGATCCACGATCGGAGGATGAAATTGTGCGGCTGCTGTGGCGGCTGGCGCACGAGGAGGAGCGCCTGGTGCTGAGCGTAACGCATAGTCTGGAACATTTGGAGTTTTACGATAGCGTGACGTTGTTGCACGGGGGTTACGTTGTATTTCAGGGTCATCCGGCGTCGCTTTTGAATTATCTGAGCGTGGAGCATGCGGAGCAGATTTATTCGAGGCTCAATGATGCAACGCCTCAGGAGTGGGGCCGGTATTGGAAGGCATCCCGGGAGAGTTATGCTCATGAGCTTGGGGAGCCATGTCCGAACCGCATGAGCGAAACGCTAGGAGAGATTGAGCCGTCAAAGCTTGAAAAAGCAAATGACGAGAAGCAGTATGAGCAAGAAGGCTCTGGGAAAGAGCCGACAGGGGACGGCGTGCCGGGAGTGGTTGCACAGATTTGGATTTTGACGCGGTGGCGTTGGCGTTTGTTTTTCAGGGATAGAGGGACGTTGGGGTTGCAAGTGTTGATTTTGATTAGCTTCCCAGCTTTGGTCGTGCTCTTTGCATGGGATGGGTTGCCGCAGATTCAGAATATGTCGATGGAAAGGAGTGAAAGTTTCTTTGTGGAGCTGAAGGAACGGCTTAATTTTACGGTGCAAGGGATGAAAGTCGGCAGCTTGGTGTCGGGCTTGGTGATGTTTCAAGTGATTTTGTTAGCCTTAATGGCTAGTAATAACGGGGCTCGAGAGGTGGCGGCAGAGCGGTTGCTCTACGAGAAAGATCGGTTGAGTGGGATGTCACCTACGGCATACGGAGTATCGAAGTTTATGTTTCTGGGATTGCTAACGGCTGTGCAATCTGCATGGATGGCAGGTTTTGTGAAATGGGTGTGTGGTTTTCCTGGTGAAGTGGGGGAACAGACGTTGATCTTGTGGGCACTGAATTTTAGCGTGACGATGACGTGCCTGGCGATTTCGTCATGGGCGCGGTCGCCGGAGCGGGCATCCCTTACGGCTTTGTATGTGGTGGGCTTTCAGCTTCCGTTGTCGGGTGCGGTGTTGGCCTTGCCAGAGTGGCTGGAATCGTATGTGCAGCCATTTGTCGCAGCCTACTGGGGCTGGAGTGGTTATTTGCAGACGCTGCAGGCTACGCGTTTTTATGATTTGGTCGTGATGGTATCCCAAACTGAATTGTCGCCGTGGATGCATTGCATGTGGGTGCTGATGTGCCACGGGTTGATTAGTGCTGTGGCAGTGTGGATGGGCTTGCAGCAGTGTATGTGGGAGTGAGCGATGCGTAGTGCAGAATTAGTTTTCGTGCGAAGGGGGAAAGTCAGGGATTTATATCGCTGGGGTGATGAACTATGGCTTGTAGCGAGTGATCGGATTTCTGCGTATGATGTTGTCTTAGAGTCTGAGATTCCAGAGAAAGGAAAGATTTTGACGCAGTTATCGCGGTTTTGGTTTGAACTGCTATCGCACATATGTCCGCATCATGTCTTGAGCTATGATTTGCCTGAGGAGTTTAAGTTTGAAAAACCGGATTGGGAGGGAAGATTGATGCGGTGTCGCGAGACAGCCGTGATTCCCATGGAATGTGTTGTGCGGGGGTATCTAGCTGGATCGGCTTGGGAAGAATATCGGCAGAAAGGGACTGTGGGAGGTTACATTATGCCAAAGGGATTGAGGGAAGCGGAAAAATTGCCAGAACCGTTATTCACGCCGGCTCGAAAAAACCCCTATGGACATGATGAAAACCTGAATGAACAAGAGGCTCGAGAGTGGGTGGGTGAAAAATTATTCGAGAAGCTCAGAGAGATTTCCATTTCACTATACAAAGCGGCAGCGAGGCATTCAGCGGAACGTGGGTTAATTTTAGCGGATACGAAATTTGAATTTGGAATGCTCGAAGGGCAGGTTGTCTGGATTGATGAGGCGCTGACGCCCGATAGCTCGCGTTATTGGGACCGCGACAGCTACATTCCAGGACAAGCCCCAAAAAGCTTCGACAAACAGCATATCCGCGAATATTTAAAGAAACTCAAAAACTGGCATGGTAATCCTGTTCCCCTTCCTGAAGAAGTAATAGAGGGGACTCGAAAACGATACGAGTGCGCCTGGTTGAAAATAACGGGGAGAATGTGGAGACGCCAAGAATGAGGCTATGCTTTGTCTTTTCTGTAATTTTGTTCTATAACCCCCTCATGAAAATCTCAGATCTGCACATAAATCAACAAGTTCATCACCCAAAATACGGGATAGGCACGGTCAAACAGATTTTTGAACATACTGTAGAAGTCGACTTTTTGAACGAGGGGCGCTTAACAATCTCCCCAGAGACCTCCGGATTAGAAGCTATGGAAAATACGATAAGATTAGATGGCACACAGATCCCGCTGGATCAATTTATTGAGCGTGTGGTTCTCAAGACAATAGACCTCCTCGGAATTAGCAGGCCTGAAGAGGTCGTAGAAGAATTAGGAAACCGTTGGAAGGGCGGGGAATTGATCCTGCAACCAGCAGACCGTTCCTTGCAAACTAAAACAGTTCCGTTGGAGACATTTTTTCATAAGATAGTCATGGTCCGCAACAATCTCAGACTGCTCGAACAAAAAATCAATGCACACGAGAAACTCTCTGAAGCAGAAAAAATCGAAATACAGCAGTATATTAGCCGAAGCTATGGATCGCTGACAACTTTTAACCTGCTATTCAAGAACAAAGAAAGCCAGTTTAACTCTGGCTCATAGTCAATTCAGGCCGACATGCGGTCCTCACTCTTTCCTCTGAGTTCGCCCCAGAACACGCTCGATCTTAAAATCGATGTTCAGAAGTTCTCCATTGTCAGCCGCAACATAACCGTAGCCTACACTAACTTCCCGCCCACGACGATCTGCATAGACTTCAAGCTCCCAAATCGGTCTGCGAATCTCACGGTCTCTCTTTAAAACAAATATCACCGAACTCAACGCGATACGTTGCAGTGCGCCAGTGCGAAGGACGGTCTGAAGCGCTTGATTAGAGTCCACGCGGATCATGTGAGCTGGTATGACTTCTTTCTCACTCAGCGGTAAAATTCGTTTTTGGTAAATCATTAACCATTGTGGAATTTTATCTACTAATTGAACGACTTTATTTCCATCAACCTTTACACGGCGACAGTTGTGGCGCGCTTGTGCATCAAAAAAGAGTATCTCCCAAGTGGCTGGTTCCAGCGTTGTAGTAGCACGAGGTCCGTAGATGTATGCAATTGTATCCCGAGCATCTGGATTATTGATTACCCCTTGTGCGATCCGTAAAGCTTGAAGTGCAGTGACGGGCTTGGGCGCCTCAATCTGTGCAAACAAATACGTTGTGAAAATCGTTGGAATTCCAAAAAACAATAGCCAGTGTTTGATCATGGCTGTGTGGATACGTCGCTCAGAGGACAATGCAAGCCTTTTTTGATTGTAGTTAGTCAACTTTGTCAAAAACTGGTATTCAGTAGCATCTTTTCATTTATAATAGAGATTACTTCATGCCCTTATTTCTCAACTGCAGAAAATCCAACTTTGGCAAGTCCACCCATGCCTGGACGCCTAGCATACTTTGGGGAATACCATTCATTTACATTCTACTAATATCAACTGGTTCGATGGCTCTTGCGCTTCCTTTCACCCGCAAGTCCACAGAAGCTGATATATCCTTAATTGATACAATCTTCATAGCTACTTCTGCTACTTGCGTTACTGGCCTCACAACTATAGATATCGCAAGCACATTCAATCCATTCGGTCAATTTATTCTCCTCATTTTGATACAAACGGGAGGCCTAGGCATCATGTCCATGGGCGCAATTTTCTTAGTTATCGCTGGGCATCGTCTCAGCTTACACCAACAACGCCTCATAATCGGCTCATGGGGAAAAACCGGCACCCTCACTGTCAAAAACATCCTTATATACATCTTTACATTCGTTCTTGGAGCAGAACTCATCGCCGCCCTACTGCTCTTCCTCCAACTCAAAATCTTATATCCAGATCTGCACACTATCACTCTGCTATGGCAATCTTTCTTTCACGCCGTAAGCGCCTTCTGCAATGCCGGCATCACCATCTTTTCCTCTCCAAACGGCGAGCTACCCTGGACCCACCACGAGCTCTTCTCCCTCACCATGAGCAGCACCGTCATCCTTGGCAGCCTAGGCATTCTCACCCTAGTCAACCTTACTCAACTTCGCCCATGGAAACGCAACCGCCTCGAGCGCGGCACACTCACCCTCCAATCCAAAATCGCTCTCACTATGACACTTCTCCTCCTCATCGGAGGCAGCCTCTTCTACGCAGCATTCGAATGGCACAATACCCTCTCTCAAGCCAATTCATGGCATGAAAAATTCGTCTGGAGCTTCTTCCAATCCGCCATGAGCCGCACTGCAGGCTTCACCACCGTGGATGTAGATCAACTTCATCCCGTTACTCTCTTTGCCACGATTATCCTAATGTTCATCGGAGGCGCTCCAGGCTCCATGGCAGGCGGCATCAAAACCATAACCTTTGCCATCCTCCTTGCCAGCGCCTGGGCTGCTCTCCGCCGCCAGCAAAACACCCACCTCTTCCACCGTCGCATTTCCCGTGACCTCACCAACACCGCACTCATGATCACTCTCCTCGCGCTCACCTTTATCGCTCTCGTTATCATGACGCTCATGGTAACTGAAATACACTCCCCCTCCTCTCACTCCCCCCATCAATGGCTTGCCATCGTCTTCGAAGCCGTCTCAGCATTCGCCACCGTCGGCCTATCCACCGGCATCACCCCACACCTCTCACCCCTCGGAAAAATCACCATCATCCTCACCATGTTCATCGGCCGAGTCGGTCCCCTCATGCTCGCAATCTACCTCACCAAACCTCTTCTCCCCTGGCACAAGCGTTACCCAAAAGAAAATCTCTCTATGGGTTGACCCCCTCGCGCTTGCCTTGTCACCACAGCGCCGTTAAACTTCCACCTCCATGAACATCACCGTCGAGCCCATCAACCCCTGCCGCAAACGCCTCAAAATCGAAATCCCTGCCGACCGTGTTCTACAAAAACACCACGTCATCACCCAAGAATTCCAAAAAATCGCCAAAATCCCCGGCTTCCGCCCCGGCCACGCACCGACAGAAATCATCCTCAAACGCTACCAGCCAGAGATCGAAGCCGAGCTCAAACAAACCCTCATCCAAGAAGCCTCCCACGCCGCACTCCAACAAAAAAACATCACACCCGTATCCCCACTCCAAGTCGAAGACCTACAATACATACCAGGCACCACATTCTCCTTCTCCGTCCTCGTAGATTGCCAACCCGACATCCAACTGCCCTCTTACAAAAACCTCACCCTCAAGCGTCACCCCGACACCGTCACAGACGAACAAATCCAAAAAATCATCGAATTCCTACGCCACGAACACGCCACCTACACCCCCATCACCGACCGCCCACTGGCTCTCCACGACTTCGCCATTCTCGACTACGAAGCCCACCTCGACGGACAACCCCTCGGAACCCTACACCCAGAAATTAAGCCCTACGCCAGCCGAAAAAACACCTGGCTCCACATCCACAACGATAGCCTCTCTCTCTTTCCAGGATTCATCCAAAACTGCATCGGACTCTCCCCCGGACAATCTCGCTCCTTCCAAATCACAATCCCCGACCCCCATCCCCCTTACCCCCCACTCGCATCCAAAACCATACAATTCCAAGTCACACTACACAAAATCAACACACAAACCCTTCCCCCACTCGATGACACCCTCGCCCAAAAATGCGGACATGACAACCTCCAAAAACTCAAAGAAGCCATCCGTTTCCATCGCCAACAAGAATTAAAACGCGAAATTCGCCTCCGCGCCCACAACGAAATCATCGATCAACTCCTCAAACTCACCTTTCTCACCCCACCAGAATCCCTCGTCGAAAAAGAGACCGAGCGCCTCTACCAAAAGATCATCGAAGAAAATCGCGCACGTGGCGTCCCCATCGCCAAACTCGAAGAAAACCACGAACAAATCCTCCACAACGCCCAACAGCAAGCCATTCAAAACGTCAAAATCCGCCTCATCCTCAATAAAATTGCCGACACCGAAAACATCCAAATCTCAGATCAAGAACTTACCCATGCCGTGCTCGCCCTCGCTCAACAACAAAAAGTCACCCCACAAAAATACATCCAACACCTCCGCCAAAATAATCTCATCCAAGACTTCATCCAAGAGCTTCGCAACGAAAAAACCCTAGACCATCTCCTCTCCCTTGCTATCTACACAGACTAACTCGCTATGAACCCACCCTCCTTCCCTCAACTCACCTCCATTTCGCCACAATACACAGCTCCACTCGCCACCACCCTCGTCCCGATGGTGCTCGAGCAAACAGGCCGCGGCGAGCGCTCCTACGACATCTACTCTCGCCTCCTCAAAGACCGCATCCTCTTCATCGGCTCCCCGATCGACGACACCATCGCCAACCTCGTCATCGCCCAGCTCCTCTTCCTTCAAATGGAAGATCCTAAAAAAGACATCCACCTCTACATTCACTCCCCAGGCGGCTACGTCACAGCAGGCATGGCAATCTACGATACCATCCAATACCTCTCCTGCGACGTCTGCACCTACTGCATCGGCCAAGCAGCCAGCATGGGCGCCATCCTCCTCACTGCAGGTTCCAAAGGAAAACGCTATGCTCTCCCCAACGCCCGCATCATGATCCACCAGCCCCTCGGCGGCGCACAAGGACAAGCCTCCGACATCTCCATCCAAGCCCAAGAAATCCTCCGCACCAAAAGACGCCTCAACGAAATCCTTGCCTACCACACGGGACAACCCATCGAGCGCATCGAAAAAGATGCCGACCGCGACTTCTACCTCTCTGCCACCGATGCAAAAAACTACGGCCTCATAGACGAAGTCATCCCTCCACGCAAAGCGACTCCGCCAGCCTGATCCATGGCCAAGCGCCCTCACCTCTCCCTCTGCTCATTCTGTGGCAAATCAAAAAGCGAAGTCGCCCATCTCATCGCAGGCCCAGGGGTCTTCATCTGCAACGAATGCATCACCACCTGCAATCAAATCCTTCACAGACAGACCTCCATCGCCACCGCCTCTCATTCAGCATCTGCCGCCACCCCCCCTCACAAAAAAAATTTACCCAACTCTCTGCCTACACCCTCCCAAATCCACCGCGAGCTCGATCGCTACGTCGTCGGACAAGAGACCGCCAAAAAAATTCTCTCCGTCGCCGTTTACAACCATTACAAACGCCTCCTTCTCCAGCCAAAAGGCATCACCCCGATCCAAGAAGACACCGTTGAAATAGAAAAAAGCAACATACTCCTCATCGGCCCTACAGGCTCCGGAAAAACACTCCTAGCCCGCACACTCGCCAAAATTCTCGATGTCCCATTTTGCATCGCCGATGCCACAAGCCTCACCGAAGCCGGCTACGTCGGAGACGATGTCGAAACCATCCTCACCCGCCTCCTCCAAGTCGCCGATTATGACCTAGAGAGAGCCCAACGCGGCATCATCTACATCGATGAAATAGACAAAATCGCACGCAAATCCGGCGACTCCCCATCCATCACACGTGACGTCTCCGGAGAAGGCGTCCAACAAGCACTCCTAAAAATCATCGAAGGCACCATCGCCAACGTCCCCCCTCAACCCGGCCGCAAACACCCCGAAAAAGAAGTCATCCACTTCGACACCCAAAACGTCCTCTTCATCTGTGGAGGCGCTTTCATCGGCTTAGACAAAATCGTCCAGCGTCGCCTCAGCCGCTCTACCCTTGGATTCCGCCACCACCATGAGCCTACACCCCTGAGCGACACCATCGAACCATCCGACCTCGCAGCCTACGGCCTCATTCCTGAATTTATCGGCCGACTCCCCATCCTCGCCACTGTTGAGCCCCTCGATCAAAAAGCCTTGATTCGCGTCCTAACTGAACCCCGCAACGCACTCACCAAACAATATCAACAACTCCTTGCCCTCGATGACGTCACCCTCCAATTCACTCCAGCCGCGCTTGAGACCATTGCAGATTTAGCCATCACCAAAGGCACTGGTGCACGTGCACTTCGCCACATACTGGAGCATCTCATGCTCGACATCATGTTCCACGCCCCCGATCTACGCACTAAAAAACGGATCATCATCACACCAGACTTAATCGAGGCCACGTTTAAAAACTCACTAACACAAGACAAAAAGCACTCCGCAGCCGCCTAATCACATTCCCCCTCCTCTACGCATTCATCAAGCCCGCGATTAACTCCTCAGGACTCACAGTAGCCGTGCCCAGCTTCTCTACAACGATCCCTGCTGCATGATTAGCAATCTCCGTTGCCTCTATCGGAGTCGCCGAAGCGGCAAGTGCTAATGTAAATGCAGCGATCACCGTATCGCCAGCCCCAGACACATCGTAAACCTCTTTCGCTTTCGTAGCACTGCGATACTTCGACCCCTGCCGATCATACAACGCCATACCCTGATCGCCGAGCGTGATCAACAAAAGCTCAGTCTGCCACATCGAAAGCAATCGTTGTCCCACATGATCCAGATCCTCATCTCGATCAGAGAGTCTTCGATCCGCAGCAGCAAATGCTTCAGAACGATTCGGCTTGATCGCCTTCGGTCCGCGCCAAAACAACGGATTCGTCGGATTCGGGTCCACCGTCCAAAGCACCTGATGATGGGCACAACAGTCTGCAACCGCATCAGCCACTTCCTGCGTGACAAAACCTTTTCCATAATCTTCCACAATCAGCGCATCGGCATCACTGAGCAACCGATCCAAAGTCGGCACCAACGCACCCCACTCCAACGAAGTGATCGGTGTGCGATCCTCTCGATCGACCCGTACGATGTGCTGCGGGCGAATGATTACCCGAGAACGGTTATCCCTAGGCAAAAGAGACGAACCAACATGTAATGAATCTTCCCGAGCGATGATCCGAGTTTTCACAATCGTCGGGATAGTCTCCGTCTCAAGAAAATAGGTCTCAATCTGCTGATCGTGCAGAAGTTGTTTCAAAATCGCCCCATGATGATCCTTGCCGATACGCCCAAGCAACACAACTTGCGCTCCGAGGGAACGCAAATTCCGCGCTACATTCGCTGCCCCACCGGGAAACATCTCCTCTTCCTTAACCTCAAGCACCGGCACAGGCGCCTCAGGTGAAATCCGCCGCACCTTACCCCACACAAATTCATCGAGCATCACATCACCAATCACCACAACTCGAAGCGATGGAAATTGCCGAACGAGAGCCTTCAGACGATCCGCACAGACTTTCATACAAAACGCTAAGGGTCAGTTAACCATCGCTGCCCATATCGTCCGACAGAATGAACCGTCGTCGTAACCTCCCGCAGGGCTTGCATCACTTCTTTCCACGGCTTCACTTCCTCGCCAATCTCCACTTCGATCATAAATCGATATTCCTGAAACCGCCCAGGAATCGGACGCGATTGTATGCGCGTTAAATTGTAACCACGCGAAGCGATTCGCGATAACGCATCAACCAAAGCGCCCGGACGATGAGGTAATTCAAATATCAAAATGGTATGCGTGGCTTTTAACCGCGGCGCCGGCGGATGATCCCCAAGAATCAGAAAAGATGTATGATTGGGCACTTCACGGCCTAAGCCACGTGCAAGCACCTTGAGCTGATAGATAGGCGCCGCGTGGAGCCCTGCAAGCGCCGCCGCCCCCACTTCATCACGCGCTCGCCGAGCCGCTTCAGCTGTGCTCGTGACGACGACTTGAGGAATTTGCGGGTAATGTTCTTTCAACCACAAGCGGGCATGGCCAAGCGGAGAAAAGTGCGAGTAGATCACGCTAATCGGCTTCTTGGGGTCTCGACAAAGTAGGGCAAACTCCACTGGCATCGTGACGCATTCCACCACCTGTGGAGCAGAAGGACGTTGCGTCGAAGCAATCAATTGATCCACCGTGTCGGTGATGATCCCCACTGAGGTGTTCTCAATCGGCACGACGGCGTAACGCACCTGCTTGTTGTATAATAGCTCAAAAGCTTCTTCCACTGTTGGCGCAGAGAGAAAAATGCCGCGCCTAAAGCGTCGCAAAGCGGCGACGTGGGTAAAGCTCCCCTCTTCACCGAAATAAGCGACGCGCAGAGAAGCCATACCTTTTCGTATCTAGCGGAAGGCCTGTTGCTTGCCAGATTTTGTTTTTATGCTCACACAAAAACTAGCTACTGTAGAAGGTGATGCGGTTTGATTATCACACACATACACCGCTGTGCCATCATGCGGTCGGTGAGCCGTCCGACTATGTACGAGCGGCTCAAGCAGCGGGACTCGAAGAAATCGGCTTTGCTGACCACAATCCGATGCCGACACAGTTTGACGATTGGCGAATGGCGCCTGAAGATCTCCCTCGCTATGTCGAGATGATCCAAGCCACTCAAAAATCTTTCGCGCCTTATCCGGTGCGGCTTGGATTGGAGTGCGATTTTATTCCAGGCTACGAAGACCACATACGCTGGCTATCTCATCAGGCTCCTTGGGATTACTTGATAGGCTCTGTGCACTATATTTCGCCAGATTGGGACGTGGACAATCCAAAGCACATGAAACGTTGGGAGGAATACCCAGTGGAGGCTATTTGGGAGGCTTATTTTTCAGCTTATGCTCAGATGGCTGCTAGTGGTCTTTACGATTTCTTGGGGCATCCGGATTTAGTTAAAAAATTTGGGCGTTTCCCGGAAGGAGATTTAATGCGGTTTTACAAACCTGCCCTTGAGGCGCTAGGCGACTACCGGTGTGTGATTGAGTTAAATACGGCAGGTCTACGAAAAGACTGTCGAGAGATTTACCCGACTTTGTCTTTTTTGATTGAGGCTCGAAAGCGAGGCGTGCGAATTTTGATAAATTCCGATGCTCATGCGCCGAATGAAGTCGGCTTAAATTTCGAGGAAGCTCGGGCATTGGCAAGAGAAGCAGGATATGACCGCTTGACACGATTTATACAGCGTGAGGCAGTCGAGACGCCTTTGTAATCGAAAAACAGCTTCCCACAGAGAGAGACAAACTCTAAAAGGCCAAAGCCATCATGCCCAAACGCACCGACATTCATTCGATTTTGTTGATCGGGTCAGGTCCTATTATTATTGGACAAGCCTGTGAATTTGATTACTCCGGGGTGCAGGCCTGCAAAGCTCTGCGCGCAGAGGGCTATCGAGTAATCTTGGTAAATTCGAATCCCGCGACCATCATGACAGACCCGGAGTTTGCGGATCGGACTTATATTGAGCCCATCACGCCGGAAATTGTGGAAGCCATTATCGAGCGTGAACGGCCGGATGCGCTGTTGCCGACGCTGGGTGGCCAGACGGCGTTGAATACGGCGATGGCGCTTTATCATCGCGGCGTGCTGGAGAAATACCATGTGGAATTAATCGGAGCTAATGCAGAAGCCATTCGTAAAGGCGAGGATCGTGAACTTTTCAAGCAGTCGATGTTGCGTATCGGACTCGATGTGCCGATTTCAGGCACTGCGCACAACATAACTGAGGCTTTAGCCGTTGCGGAACAAATTGGGCGCTTCCCGTTAATCATAAGACCCGCTTTCACTTTAGGCGGAACGGGCGGAGGAATCGCTTACAATCGAGAGGAATTTGAAAGGATGGCAGCACATGGTTTAGCGATATCACCGACATCAGAGATTTTGATCGAAGAATCCCTCTTGGGCTGGAAAGAATATGAGATGGAAGTGATTCGTGATCGAAACGATAACTGCATCATCGTCTGCTCGATCGAAAATCTAGATCCCATGGGCGTCCACACCGGGGATTCTATCACTGTGGCGCCGATTCAGACGTTGACTGATAAGGAATATCAACGCATGCGTGATGCGTCGTTTGCCGTAATCCGTGAAATCGGCGTCGAGACTGGAGGCTCAAATATTCAGTTCGCCGTAAATCCCCGAGATGGAAGAATGGTGGTGATCGAGATGAATCCGCGGGTGTCGCGTTCCTCGGCCTTAGCCTCGAAAGCAACGGGCTTTCCGATTGCAAAGGTCGCAGCGAAGTTGGCAGTGGGCTACACGCTGGATGAGTTACAAAACGACATCACGCGGCACACGCCGGCTTCGTTTGAGCCGACGCTGGATTATGTAGTGGTGAAAGTGCCACGGTTTACATTTGAAAAGTTTCCAGGTGCAGATCCGACGCTGACGACCTCAATGAAGAGCGTAGGAGAAGCGATGGCTATCGGGCGAACGTTTAAGGAGGCCTTTCAAAAGGCACTGCGTTCACTGGAGATTGGAGTATGGGGGATATCGGGGGGAAACGCTGAACGTTTAGCCTCGCTCTCCGACGAGGAGCTGACGAGAAAGTTAATCATGCCGAATGCGGACCGCATTTTAGCCATTCCTCATGCTTTTCGGCGGGGATTCACTGTGGAACGGATTCACCAGCTAACTCATATCGATCCTTGGTTTTTGCAGCACATAGCGGATCTGGTAGCCTTTGAAAATCAACTCCGTGAGGTGGCTGAGTCGGCACGTGAGGCACTCATTGGATAGCGGCTCGAAGTGTCTCGTGGACGATGTAGGAAGCTAGAGCGCGACGATCTGCGACCGTCTGCACCCATTGGCGAAGCGCTTCAGCCTTAGATTGGAGGAGATCAGGACGAGAAAGCGCCTCAAGGATTTTGTTTTCAAAATCATTTCCAAACAAAGAGAAATAAACAGCATGCTGATCGGGAAGCAAGGGGTGGAGTGTCTGGGAGTAAGGCCAGTTGAGAGCGGGAACAGCTCCTGCAGCAGCGACGTCGTATTGGCGGTGGTTATCACAGGCATGGCTTTCAGGGCAAAGAACCATTTTGGAGCGCTGGAGCATCTCGCGGTAGGTTTGTTCGCTAATGAATTGGTCGTAGGCGACAATTTTGAGATGTGGGTGATGACGAGCGAGCTTGAGGCAACGATCGTAGAGATTTTTGCGGATAGGATTGCCCGTGCCACTCATGAAGAGATCGATATCGCGCTGAATAATGGGGATGGGACGCTCCGTTAAATGGCTTAATGCACTTCGTGGAGTGCCCCATGAGAAGGGACGGAGTTTTTGAGCATGAGGTCTGACAAGATCAAAATTGATAATTTCACCCAGTGGCAGGAGAGATTTTTGAGGCCAGAAAAAAAGTTCGCGTTTGAAATAAAGGGTCGATTCACGCAACAGAGGCCAATCAGCAGAGAGAACAAACGGGGCATCGCGAAAGTCAATCACTGCCATAGGCACTTTGCTGTGACGTGCAAAGAGCGGCGCCCAAGTTGTGTCGGATCGATGTATCTGATAAGTCGAGAAACGCAACAGACAAGAAAGCCGTGTAGCAAAACGCTTATTGGGCGGCCAGAGAGAACGGTAGATATTAGAAGCCAAGATTAGATCAAAGTGGCGATCTCGAGTTTTTCTAAACAATTCCATAAGGCGCAAGTGA
>JANWVL010000037.1 GCA_025056655.1 Candidatus Methylacidiphilales bacterium | reverse complement strand
GACTACGATATGGTGGACCGCCTCACCCGCATCTATTACAAGAAGCGTTTCTTCTATTATCCCCTCAAACCTTTAGATGCTCTGATCAAGCTCGGATGCATCGAGGCGGTCCGATGCTTAATGAGCTACATCAAGGTGCGTCTCTTTCCTCTTCAAGACACCTCCACGTTTGAAAACTGGGTTACCAACCGCTTCGGACGACGCCTCTTTGAAATCTTCTTCAAAACCTACAGCGAGAAACTTTGGGGCATCTCATGCCAAGAGCTAGACGCCGACTTCGCCGCTCAACGCATCAAAAAGCTCTCCCTCTACGAAGCCATCAAAAACGCGCTTCTAGGCGGGAAAGGCAATCAACACAAAACCCTCGTAGATCAATTCGCCTACCCTCACGGCGGCACCGGCGTTATCTACGAGCGAATGGCTCAAGCCATCCGTAACCGCGGAGGTGCTATTTTCCTAAATACCCCAGTCTATTCCGTCCAAACTGAAAACAAACCTGACGCGCTCTATGCCACCGGCATTACACTCGAAGATGGCTCCACTCGATCCTACGACCACATCATCTCCACCATGCCACTTTCTTTAATGGTTGCCCGACTAACCCACGTGCCACAAGAAATCAAAACAGCAGCCGAACAACTCAAATACCGCAACACCATCATCGTCTACCTACGAGTCGAGTCAGAAAAACTCTTCCCCGACAACTGGCTCTACATTCACTCTCCTGACCTCGGCGTCGGACGCATCACCAACTTCCGCAACTGGTCTCCCACTTTGCTTAATAATACCCACCACACCATTCTAGCCCTCGAATATTGGTGCTACGATCAAGATCCCATTTGGACAAGTCCCGACGAAAACTTAATTCAAACTGCCAAACAAGAACTAGCCCGCACTGGCCTCAACCGCCAAGCCCCAGTGACCGCTGGCTACGTTTATCGAATTAAACGTTGCTACCCCGTATACGAGCGCGGCTACCGCAAGAAACTTAAGCCCATAGAAGATTATCTCTCTTCCATCCGTAATCTTCACGTCATCGGCCGCTACGGCGCCTTCAAATACAACAACCAAGACCACAGCATTCTCATGGGCATCCTCGCTGCTGAAAACATTCACCTTGGCACCAAACACAATCTCTGGGAAGTCAATACCGACTACGAATATCAAGAATCCTCCGTCATCACAGCCACCGGGTTGCAAAAAAAATAATCTCTCACTAATTAACCCCATGGCGCAGAAAAATGTCCTTGGCACCCCACTTGTTACCTGCTCTACCGACCCCCTCACAGGTTATCTACGCGATGGCTATTGCTGCCAAGCCCCATTTGACCACGGCATGCACACAGTGTGTGCAGTGATGACTGAAGAATTTCTGAAATTCACCGCATCACGCGGAAATGACCTCACCACACCGCGCCCCGAGTTTCGTTTTCCCGGCCTTAAACCCGGCGATCGGTGGTGTATCTGCCTGATGCGCTGGATAGAGGCCCTCGAAGCCAAAGTTGCACCGCCCATCATTCTGGAAGCCACCCATCTCTCCGTGACGGAATTTGTCGACCTCGAAATTTTAAAGCAATACGCTCATCAATCTCCCTCTGCCTAATTCCTATTCCTATCATGCCCCCTTCGCTACAACCCTATCGTCCAAGGCTATTCCTCAGCCCAGACTGTGATCTCACCTCGATCTCCTCACTAGAGCCCATTCTAAAAAAACTCCAAGACCAGCTTTCACATGCTCAGACCTTGTCTGAGCTCGAGTCATGGTTTGATTTCTATAGCGAAGTCTTCTCCGCTCTCGATCAAGTCCGCACGGAACGTTACATCGCTATGACGTGCGACACCTCAAACACAGAAGCTGAGCGACTCTACCTCCATTTTGTCGAAGTCATAGATCCTTGGCTCAAACCAATCCATTTCCAAATAAAAAAACAACTGACCCTTCATCCTTTATTCTCAAAGCTCCCCCCATATTACGCCGTCTTTACCCGCAGCGTTCAAAATGCCATCCGGCTTTTTCACCCAGACAATGTTCCTCGCGAGGCTGAAATTGCCAAACTCTCCCAAAAATATCAAAAAATCATCGGTTCCATCACCGCAACGTTTGAAGGACAAGAACTCACACTACCCCAACTCTCACGAATCCTCGAAGAACCTGATCGCTCTCGACGCCAAGCCTCATGGGAAGCCGCATCCAAAGCACGTCTCCAATATGCCGATGAACTCGAAACCCTCTTCGACTCCATGCTCACCCTACGCAAAGCCATCGCGCACACCGCCCAGTTCTCGGATTTCCGAGATTACACCTTTGCTGCCTATGAACGCTTCGACTATACCCCTCAAGAGTGCCTCCAATTTCACGATGCCATCGAAAAACACTTCGTCCCCCTTGCCCGATCGCTCCAGGCAGAACGCCAAGCAGCCCTTCGCCTCCCCTCCCTTCGACCCTGGGATCTCGCCGTCGATCCTCACTCTCGACCTCCTATTCGACCTTTCCACGACACGGAGGAGCTGAAACAAAAAACCCTGCGCCTCTTCCAAAAACTCGATCCCCGCCTAGCCGAATTCTTCCAGCTCCTCCTCACCCACTCCCTCACCGACCTTGACAACCGCAAAGGCAAAGCCCCCGGCGGCTACCAATCCACTCTCGAAGAAGCTCGACTACCTTTTATTTTCATGAATGCCGTCGGCACCCAACGCGACGTCGAAACTCTCCTCCACGAAGCCGGCCACGCCTTCCACACCCTCGCCTCCCGCCATCAACGCCTCTACCCCTACCGCTCCGCACCCATTGAATTCTGCGAAGTCGCCTCCATGAGCATGGAGCTCATCGCACTCACCCATGCAGAAGATTTCTACGCCACCACCGAAGACTTCCTCCGCGCTCGCCGCGACCACCTTGAAGGCATTATTAAATTTTTCCCTTGGATGGCCACCGTAGATGCTTTCCAACACTGGATCTACACACATCCCGAGCACACCGTTAAAGAACGTCGCCAAGCCTGGCTCACCCTTCTCGACCGCTTTGGCGGCATCGAAGATTACACCGGCTACGAAGAAGCGCGTGCCACCACCTGGCATCGCCAACTCCACATCTTTGAATACCCCTTCTACTACGTCGAATACGGCATCGCCCAACTCGGCGCACTCCAACTTTGGAAACACTATCTCGAATCTCCCCGCGATGCCCTCGATTCCTACCTCTACGCCCTAAGCCTAGGAGGCTCTGTCCCCCTCCCACAATTGTTCAACGCCTGTGGCCTGCGTCTAGATTTCTCTGCCACCGCAGTGATTCCCGTCGTAGAGACGCTCAAAAAAACGCTCTCCTCCTTCGCCAATCCCTGCCTGTCCTAACCACTCCATCAATAAAAGTTACCCTCCAACCAAAGAATTCCTCAAAATAGAATTTTTTTTACTCATCTGTCCCCCCCTAATTTTTCATAACTCCTCTTGCAAATATAAAAAGTCCCCACTTCGCCTATTTATCGAAAAATCCAAGCCATACGAGAAAATAAAAAGTCCATCCAACAACTTGGCACACTTTCTGCACAAGCATCTGCCCTATGACCAAAACCAACAAAAACCTCATGGACATCCATCCCAAAGAAAAACACACATTCCTTTCCCTCATCAGCCGAATCAAAAAAGCGCCCCACACTCACCGATACGAGCGCCGAAAAGTAAAACAATACCTCAGCCGCTACATCTGGGCTGAGACTTAACCCCTCTCCTCTTGCCTCAAGGCTCATCTCTGGCAAGATGGGTCTGTGAAAAGACTCATTAGCTCTGCTCTACTCCTAATCCTTGCTCCTCCAGTCCTTGCTCTCGAGACTGAGCCTCACCTGAGCCTTGCCTTTCCAATGGCCGAAAAATCAGGACGCGTCATCACCACAGCCAGCGTCCTCCTCACCGCTCACACCATTCTTCCTGCCGGGGCTGAACTCCATACCATCTACATCTCCCCCGCTCATCAACTCCCTGATCCCCACATCCAGGAAGTAATCAAAAAAGACTATCGCCGCGAAGCCGCCTACACACGCAAGCCGTATGGCACTAAAAATATCTCCTCAGCACAATACCAATACGAAAAAACTCTCAACGCCCTTCGCACTCAACGCTGGAAAAAACTCCAACTCTTCCAACTCGCCCTAGCCAACCTCGCCCACAAACCCATGCGCCTTGTTTACAGCCC
>JANWVL010000036.1 GCA_025056655.1 Candidatus Methylacidiphilales bacterium | reverse complement strand
ACTGCTACGCGCTTTTAAAGACAAGGAGGTGTTGCATATCGCTCGACACCGCACTCCATGACCGCATTAGAACGATTAACTAGCTGCCAGTCCCACCCCTTTTTTCATTATTCCACACCTCGTCTTTATAAGTTCGCCTCGGAATCTCAAAAATTCCCTTTCGGAGTAAGTCAAGAAGCGACGCCACCCGCCGCTTTAACCCCAAACTGCTCTCGCGCTACGCTTGCATACACACCCCATAGCTCAGTCACATCCATTTCCACCTATGTTCCATCTGTTCTTCTCCGCCTCACCCTGACCTCTTTCCGATCTTACCCTCCCTCACCGCCTCTCCACGCACTTCCTTAGAAGAGATTTCTCGAGACATTCTTCTCTCTACAAAAAGAAATTTCGATGGATTTATTTTCCTTTTTCTTAGCTTCACTCCTTGATCAAAGGAAATCTCCTCGTTCCACCAAGTGCCCTTCCACACCCTTTATCCCCTCCTACGGCGCCACAAACGCCCCGTTGTTGCTCATCACCTGCGTCACATCCAAGCTCGTAATGTTCCCATCCGCATTCACATCCGACCGAAACGTCGCATTCGTTATCGCCTGGCCTACATGCGCCGTCGCCTGCGCGCTATCCACCGCATTCACCGTCCCATTCCCATTCACATCCCCTCGGATGATCCGCCAGTTCACCTTATCATTCCCCGTCACCGCCTGCCCATTCACACCCACCACCTTCACGCGATACTTCGAATTATTCTTCAACCCACTCACTGGTATCCTCACCGTGCTCCCACTATACACCGGCGCACCCAGCGTCATCGCAGGACCTACATCCTGCACCACACTCACACTCGTCACCGGCACGTTAAACGTCAACACCAACTCCCTCGCCACCGTGTGCGCTCGAGGATCTACCCCAGATATCGACCCAGCCAACGGTAAGCTGACATCCCCCTGGAAACTCCCATGCATCGCCCGCAAACGCGCTTGCGTCAAGAGGATCACCGGCGGTGGTGACGTATGCGTCACCGTGATCGTCACCGTCTGACTCACCGTCCCACAGCTATTCGTCGCCGTCGCCTGATACGTAAACGTCCCCGTCGCCGTCGGCGTCCCCAAGATCGTATCCCCGCTGATGTTCAACCCAGGCGCAGGCGTGATCGCACTCACCGTCACACTCGGCGTCGGCGCACCCGTCGTCGTCACCGTATGCGTAAACGCCTGCCCCAACGTCGCCGATAGCGACCCCGCTGAGGTGATAGAAGGCTGGCTGTTCACCGTTAAGTTCACTGTAAACGGCGCACTCGTCCCCCCTCCATTACTCGCCGTCACCGTAAAGCTATACGTCCCCACAGCCACATTCCCAGAGATCACTCCCGTCCCCGCATTCAAGCTCAAGCCCGTAGGCAAACTCCCCACCACAGCCCAGCTCGTCGGCGAATTCGTCGCCGTCATCGTAATGCTCACCGCCCCTGGATTACAATGCGTCACACTCCCAGGCCCTGTCACCACGGGCGGAGGACAACTCGTCACCGTCACGTTATTCAATGCAAACCAGTTCGTCGTGCCGGGCGTGCTCGTCTGCGTCGGCACCGTCTGAATCTGCACCTCATACGTCGTCGCACTCACGCTCCCGATGGTGAAGGTATTCGCCGTAATAATCGGTCGCGATGCATTCGGCACGTTTGTCCATGTCCCAGACCCAGTCGGACGATACCGAATCGCCAAATACTGCGTCGTGCACCCCGTCCCCGCTGCCCAGTTGATCACTATGCTGTTGCTGCAAGTCGATGACGACGCCGTCGCCGAAAGCCCCG
>JANWVL010000035.1 GCA_025056655.1 Candidatus Methylacidiphilales bacterium | reverse complement strand
CAGATAGCAGGTGTGTGTAATGCAGTTGCCTACCAGGTCGTATGTCCAGCTTTGGGTTTTGCTCGCGTTCGCGTTGTTAACCGTTCCGCATTGCACTTGGGTAACTTGCCCGATGTCGTCGTAGGTGTAAAGATCTTTTTTTGTGAAAATGTTATCAGCGGTTTGGATGATTATAGACGTATAGATGGGTGATCGATTGATCCCGGCAACGGGATGGCTGGCTTCCGTGCCGGCTCTGATTTTTCTACGATATTTGGGACAAGGCAGAGCTTGTCCCTCCCGAAAATAACCACGTCCACCAACCCCATGATTTATATATGTGGCGTTAGTTTCAACACATCTTCATTTCAATCAACTACTTCTCTACCACGTCCCCTTTTACTACTTATTAAAAACAACCAGCCCAGAACGTTCCTTAGTCTTATTTAAAAAAAATCTAATACCAAAATAAATAAAAAGCCATGGCAGAGTATATAATGCGGCGTATACCCACCCAAATAGTAACGCTGTCACGCGCTTGGCACCATCAGAGGAGTATGCACTTATTAAATCCTCTGTAGGATTCATATTCATCTGCTCTGCTAGGTGTTCATAGTGATAATATACAGACGCATTTATTAGAACCCACCCAATCATAACCATAAGCAGCCAAACCCATACGAGTGCAAATTGAAGCTTAAAATAATTAACTAAAAAAAATAGCGGTGGCACTAAAAAAAATAAAACCAAGAAGATTATATAAAGTAGATAATTCATTCTATTTCTATCACAAGCTGCCAATTCCATTTACATAATCTGTCCATGTATGAGATACATTGTATGGCGTCCCAGTTTCAAAACCAAGTATCGGCCAACCTGTATTTAATAAATCATAAGGCTTTTCAAATTTGTCATTCATCATTGATGTTAATGTGCAACTGTAAGAATACTCGCAGTTATCACAATCTGGAATAATCTTGCATTCATATTTCATTTCTAAGTGAATTCCTCCGATCCAAAAAACATTAGAATTTACGCCACCACTCTGCTTAACGTTGCCGTTTATTGTTTTTGCTTCTGCACCGGGACACTTCATTTTTTTTGCTTCCTTTTCCACATCCTTCTCTACCTCTTTTTTGGCTGCATCCCTTTCAGACTTAGTTGCTTGACTGACAATATCAGCGCATCCGGTTTGAACAAGAGATACATCACCACCACCATCCCGATAATCTTTCCACGCCGTCCCACTTGACCAACACAACCCCTCCGGATCCGTATAATTCACCGCATTATTCCCCACATATCTATACCAATTCACATCCCCGGCATCGAAGCCTATCGGATCCGGTTGCAAACAGCGGCCTTGGACAGTGCTATAGATGCGGTTTCTGTAATACCTAGCCGGTAACGGCGACCCTTCCTTCGAGGCGGAGGCCGCACTTTGTATAGGCTTGGGAAGCAAATCGCATAAGACCACTCCAAGCCTACCCGACGCGCCTACCAGAATTTTCTGATTTGTAAACTTTCCATAATTTTCTATTTCTTGATGTCCTATTTTTCGATGCATATTCATACCGCACCCTACGCAAAATCTTACTCAAACCTAATCTAATGTCAACTTAATTTTACTTCCAAACTGTGAGCCTTCCTCCAACATATATGAGCAATGCAACAATAAGAATTACCATAGAATACTTTCGCACCTTAATGTTATCAGGGCTCGTATCAAGAATAGAAATTACTATACTCATAAGCATGCCAAAACCTATGATCATGTCCAATACAGGCAGCAATGATCTATAAGTGCTTAAGGGGGGTGGAGGAGACAGCACATAAAGCGTTGTTATTAATAAAACAAGGCTAATGTAATATACCAATAATTTCTTATTCCTGCGTGAATCATATGCTAGTTTGATAAACCATATAATAAATAATGGCGTTGCACTAAAAAACGGCGGATGTTCAACAAAGAATTCTATAATGGCATTCATTTACAAGAACCTTTACATGATGATATAGACTGAATAATGTTTTGAGCACCTGTAGCATATTCTGCGTTCACTGCTTGAGTGCATGC
>JANWVL010000034.1 GCA_025056655.1 Candidatus Methylacidiphilales bacterium | reverse complement strand
GTTTTGATAGAAGGTGCCGTTGTCGGCATAGACGTAGGTAGGGGGGTTGTTGTAGCCGTGGATGTGGTCGTGGATGTTGATGGCGAGGCGTTTGAGGTAGCCGATGGCGAGTGGGCGAAGGGCGTCGTTGTAGGGGACGGGGCTGTTGGTGGTGAGGCGGCGTCCCCAGAAGTAGGGGTGGTTGAAGGCTTCGGCTGGGGTGGGCCGGGCTGTGGTGTTGTAGTTGATGGCGTGGATGATGCGGGTGATGGTGGCGGCGAGCTTTTCTTTGTTGTGATTGACTTTTTGGACGGCTCCTTGGTTAATCATATCGTTGAGGTCGAGGCGGGGGATGCCTGCGCGGGAGATGTTGAGGGCGGAGGAGGTGGTGGTGGTGAGGAATTTGAGTTGGGCTAGGTCGCGGTAGGTGGCCTCGGGGGAGAGGTTTTTGGCGGCGCCGAGGGTGTAGAGGGCTTCTTCGAGGGAGCGGAAGGTGTTTTGGGGGCCGCTGAGTTTGGGGTTTGAGCGGATTTCGTTGAATTCGGTGGAGAATTTGTCAGTGGAGAGGGTGAGGGAGAGGCCGGATTGAGGGGAGTTGAGGTAGTCGATGGAGATGAGGGGGATTCCGTTGGCGATGATGTGGTTGTTATTGTCTTTTTGTTTGTTGAGGGGATCTTTGGCGTAGTAGCGGGCAGGCTCGCCGGTGAGGGGGCGTGGTTGATTTGGGTTTTTTTGTGGGGCGGCGGCGTAGTTGAGGTTGATTTTGAAGGATTCGTCTTCGATCCAGTAGGCGTAACGGGCGATTTTTTTGGCTGGGTTTTGGGGGTCGCTGATGTAGACCCAAGGGGCGCGAATTTGGTTGGAGGTGTAGTCGGGGGAGAGTTTGGGGAGTTGGAGGAGGCCGGTGATCCAGCCTGAGGCGAATGGGGTGCGGTCGGGGTTGAGGGAGGGGTGGTTGAGGTCGATGGAGTCGGTGAGGAGGTTGCTGGGGATGGCTTTGAGGCGATCTGCGGGGGAGTTTAATGGGGTGGGGACGGCGCCGGAGACGAGGGGGAGGTAGGTGTATGGAGTGGAGTGAGATTGGGGGTCGGTGGGGGGGACCTTTTTGTAGAGGAGAGCTGTGCCGGGGAATTGCTCTTGGTTTGCGAGGCGAGGCTCGAATTTGGTGATGGAGTCGGGGAATTGGGTGATGAGGTGGCGGAGGGTTTGTTGGGCGACTTGGACGCCGGCTTGTGCGGTGAGCTGGGCTTGAGTGAGGTGATAGGCGGCGCGGGAGTTGGTGCGCTCGACTTGGGCTGCGGTGAAGAAGGCGATGGTTGTGAAGGTGAGGAGGGTGATGATGAGTAGGGTGATGATGAGGGCGAAGCTGCGGTGGCTGCTTGGGTGGGAGGGTGAGCAAGTGGGGGAGGGGTTCGGTTTCATAAGGGGTTATTGGGTGTTTGGGGTTGCGGTGGGGAGATCAACGCGGATGGAAAGGGTGCGGCCGTAAAGCTTGATATTTTCGGGGTCGCTCCAGTCAGCGGGGGATTTGTTGATTTTGGGGAGGGCGGTGTCGCTGTAGGCTGTGAGGCAGATGAATAGGACGGCAGGCGAGGTGAGGTAGGCTGTGCCTTTGGGAAGGGTGATTTGGGGGGTGGGGGGGGATTCGTGGGTGGCGTTGAGGGGTGGTGTGGCGTTGGGGTAGGAGGGGGAGGAGGATTCGAGGATGATTTTTAGGTTGGCGACGTTGCGGGCGATGATGTCGTCGCGGCGGGAGAGGGATGAAATTGGGTCTGTGGGGTCGAGGATGGGGGAATCGATTTCAGGGAGGCCGAGGCCTGCGGTGGAGAGGGAGGTGAGGTTGATTTGCATTTTGTTGGGGGACCAGAAGGATTCGGGGTTGAGGCGGTTGGCGATGATGTAGTTGGTGGTGACTTGAGAGCCTCTGTAGTAGCGGTAGAGGTTGAATCTAGAGGGGTTGGTGGGGCCTGGAGGGGCGGATGGGTTATCGGGGTAGTAGGCTTCGTAGTAGCCGATGGCGCAGAGGTCGGGGGTGTCGTTGATCTCGAAGGGTGAGTCGGCAGGGGTGACAACGGCCGGTTGTTTAGCAATGAAGAATATGGAGGAGCGTGGGGGAGCTGGGCTATTGCTGGGTGGCAGGAATGAACCGTCATCTATTGGGTTGATGATCATGGGGGAATAGGCTGTGATGTGGGCGCGACGTAGGTCTGCAGCTATGCGGTGGAGTGCGGCGCGGGCTTCACGGAGGGCGTCGGATTTGTCTTGTGCGCGTGTCCAGATTTTGGAGCTTTGGTTGAGGATCTGGAGGAGGGCGAGTGTGAGAAGGGAGAGGATGGCGACGGATACGAGGATTTCGGTGAGGGTGAAGGCGCGAGAGGCTGGAGAGTGAAGAGGGGGTTGGCAAAGGGGACCCTTCATAAGGATGGAGGTGTGGGTTTGTTCAAGCTCGGGATGTAGGTGACGAAGGTATATCGTGGCGCTGCGGATCCGGCAGCGGGAGGGGGATAGGGGGTGACTTCTATGGTGATTTTTGTGAAGGGGGTTTGTGCGGTGGTTGCTTCTGTGGAGTAGGAGAGTCTGGCCATGTATAGGGTGTCGGGGGCGGGTGATTTGGTGAGGTGGAGCTTGTCATCGAAGAAGTAGGTGCCGCTGGGGATTTCAGTGGGGCCGAAGGCGCGGACGAGGCTGGAGATTTGGTGTGCGGCGAGGGTGGCAGCGGTTTCGTTTTGGTTTGTAAAGGAGATTTTAATGGGTGCGGCGAAGAGGCCAAAGATGGTGGTAAGGCAGAAGGCGATGATGCCGAGGGCGATGAGGATTTCTGTTAGGGAGAAGGCTGCGTTTGCAGTAGGTGGATTGGGGGCCGCTTGGTGGTGAGGATCGGAGTGGGTGGGGGAATTTGTTTTCATAGATGAGGGAGGTTATAATGGGACGGTGATGTAGGTGGCGCGTGCGGTGTAGCGGTTGATGCGGATGGCGTCAACTTGAGGGGGAAGCGGACGGCCGACTTCTCCGAAAAATAAGACGAGAGCGCCGCTGACGGCGAAGTCGATGGTGCCGTCGGGTGAGAAGACAATGGCAGGGAGGGGATTGGTGGAGGTGAATTGGTTGGGGTTGAGGTAGTCGGAGATGGGGATGGGGACGGGGTTGCCTTGTGGGTCGAGGATTTGAGGAAAAGAGGAGATTTTGGAGTGATAGCTGAGGAGGTCTGCTGAGGTGAAACCTGAGATGGCGGGGAGGATGAGAGGGGTGCTGCTGCAGCCGTCGTTGATTTTGAATTCGATGTTTTTGGGGAGATAAATCCAGCGTGTGACGGGGATTAGGGAGGTGTTTAGGGAGTCTGGATTGGGTGAGGTGATAGCGGCGCTGTTCTCTCTCATGATACGCATGGCGCGAGCTCGAATTTCGCGGGCGAGAGTGGGATTGCCTGTGGTGGAGTTTATGCAGTTGTTGGCGAAGATAAGGTAGGCGCGGGTGCCGTATTGTTGGGCTGTGGCGCGGGCTTGGTCTATGAGGCTGATGATTAGGTTTGCGGCGGCTTTGCGGTTGTTGCCGGCGCTAAAGCCACGGAGAGCGGGCAGAGAAGCAAAACTTAGGAGAGTAATGATGGCAATCACTGCTATAAGCTCAAGCAGGGTAAAAGAGCGTGTATTTATTAGAGGGGGAGGCCATCGAGAGGGGAAAAAAGACCTACAAGCGGAGCGAGTTGAAGTTTGAGGAGAGAAAACATGGTTGCCGGCATTGATCATGTAGATACAATGTATATCATTTGCTAGAATGTCAATTGTTTTTTATGCAAGTTATAAGGATGCCGAGGAGAGGAGTTGGTATAAGCGTGCCCGTTGCGGTGGGATGCGATAATGATGTGCGTGCATAGAGGAGAGGAAATCGCTTTCAGTTTCTCCTTTAAGGCCAGATAGATGCATGAGTTTTATTTCGAAACGGCGCACGAGTCTTACCGATGGAGAGTGTGAATCAAGGTAGGCAAGGGCTTTGTGGAGGAGTTCGGATAATTCCACAGCGGGGGTGTATGGCTCGGAGACGGACTCTGTAAGCGTGCACAGGTAGCGGGCAGTTTGCAGAGTGATGAAATCACGACGAAGTCGAAGGTGGGGTGATAGAAGCTTAATTTCTTTCAAAAAGTCGAGCGAGCGTCCCTCTGAATGGCTTAAGGTGATTTCACACGAGTAAAAAAGGTCGATATGGTAACGAAACGGAGAGCGGTTTCGGTTCGCGCCTAAGATTAGGACATCGATAGGTCCACATTCATCAGTGAACCAAGTGCTGAGGATTGAAGTTTCGCGGTAGGGGTGCCGGCGAACGAGAAGTCCTCGGGTGGTCAGGACGGCCATAGTAGAGAGTGGGCTTAAGCTATTTCCCAATGCAAAATTGAGAGAATATTCTATCCAAAACTTCTTCGTGATCTGTCACCCCAAGCAATTCATCAACTTCTGAAAGAGCCGCACGCATCTCGTGAGATATAATTTCGGGTGGCCACTTCTCCTCAAGGCCAAGGATGGCTCTGCTCAGAAAACCTTTTGCGTTTTCTAGACAAACAGTCTGGCGAGCATTCACCAAACAAAGCGTAGAAGCTTCTGCGGCTTGCGAAGAGATAAATATTTCTTTAATCTTCTCACCCAAAGACTCTATTCCTTCATGTTTTGCAACGCTAATCCTACAATCGAATTCATGCTGGTAATCTGGATAAGTCCTTCGCGGATGCCACTCTAAATCTGTTTTGTTTAACACACGCAACAGTCGCTGATCAGGCCGCAATTTCAATTGTGCTGTTACTATTTTGTCCAATTCAGGATCTTCGTCTGCGGCCATTACGTGCAAAATAAGCTGAGCTTGGTCCCAGGCCTCCTTTGTTCGCGAAATCCCCTCTGCTTCGATTTCGTCAGCTTCTTCTCTTATACCTGCTGTATCCAAGAGACGCATACGGATATCTCCTATCACACACTCCGCATCAATCACATCTCGCGTCGTGCCCGGTCTATGAGAAACAATTGCGCGCCGCTCTTGCAACAGCAGATTGAAAAGACTCGACTTTCCCACATTCGGTCTTCCCACAATCACAGCACTAATCCCATCCCGCACCACACGTCCCATCTTTGCTCCTGCCAACAACCGCTCCACCCTCTCTATCACAGCGTTTAAGCGCTCCCTCATCATTCCATAAGTCGGCGGATCGATGTCCTCCTCAGGAAAATCAATATACGCCTCTAGCTGTGCTAGCACCTCGATCAACTTCTCCCTCATCGCTTCCATCTCCTTTGCTAAATCTCCACGTAAAAGACTTCGGGCATTCGCTAGTTCCCTTTCCGTGCTCGCGCTAAATAAATCACCCAATCCCTCGACCTGCGTCAGTCCTAGCTTGCCGGCCTGCAGCGCTCGACGCGTAAACTCCCCCGGCAACGCCAGCCGCGCTCCCTGCCGCAGATATGCCGCTATCACTTGCTCCACAATCTTGGGATTACCGTGCACGCAAATCTCCAGCACGTCCTCGCCCGTATACGATCGTGGCCCCTCCCAAAACGTCATCACCGCATCATCAATCTCCCTTTCCCCCTCTCGCAGTCGCACAAAAAAGGCTCGCTGCGGCACCCACTGCAACTTCCGCCCCAAAAGCCGCTCCGTCATCTCTCGCACCCCATCGCCGCTCAATCGCACTATCGCCAGCGCTCCCACGCCTGGCGGCGTCGCCAAAGCCACAATCGTCTCAGTCCCTGTTCGCATAAACTTAAATCCGATAGACTCTCGCTAGCTCAAAACAACGACCGCACGCGCTCCAAAATTTTCTCCGCGCCACTCTCGATCTTCCGCTGCACTTCATCCACTACGGCGCTTCCTACGCGTCCCGACAAATCCTCCTGCACATCATTGACAGTTCCATAAACACGCATCGGAGGCACAGCCCACAAATACCCTTCCGCATTGCGTGTAAAAATCCGCTCCTTACCCGCTGGAATCAATCGCACTTGTCCATCCGTCAGTCCCACCTCTAGCTCCCCCTCGACCTTCGCTTCCTTCACGCTCACGCGCCCCTCAACACGCACCACTCCAGAGGACTCCAGACGTATATTCCGAAAAATCACCCCCCCTCCCTCATCCACGATCACATCCGCCTCAGCAGTAGTTAAACGCAAACGCCGATACTCGTCCAGTCCCGTATACCGTGCCCAAGTCTCAAGCCACGGCAATCCTTCTATCATCCCTTCCCTCACAAGCAACTTCCCCACGCCCTTCCAACGCCCGTCCGCAGCCTTCTGCTTTTCTTCTCGCATCAAATCTACATGTCCCTCCACTTTTCCATGAAAACGCGCACGCCAATCACCCCTCACCACATCCCTGATCGGCACATCTTTTGCTTGAATATTCAGACGAGATGACCGCTCACCATCCAAAGCCAACTCCCCCGTCACCAATCCTTCCCCGCCCCCTTCCTCACTTTGCCAGCGCCCTTCGGTTATGAAAAAATAAGGCTCCCTGAGCCGTCCACGAAGCTCTACCACACGCACCTGCGGAAATTCTCCCGCCCGCAGCTTGCCTCCTCTTCCCAGCACATCCCAACCTCCATCTCGTGGCCGCAACGTCACAGTCATCCCCTTTAGTTCACCCCGCATTCCTTTTCCTATCGGCCACAGCATCTCTACTTCTCTAATCAACGCCGATCCCCATTCCAAGCGCGTCGGCAACCACCACAACCACCAAGGCACTTGGTCAAACGTAAAACTCCCCTCCCCGTCCCTTCTTTCTGTCCGCTCCCCTTGCCCATCACTTTGATCGGCCAATTCAATCAGCAACCGCTGCGCCTCCAAACCTTGCAACCGCCACACCCGCTCCCAAAACAGTGCCCGCGCATTCACCTCCCCCCGCCACTGATCTAGCCGTGCCCGCTTCAGCCCCTCCCCCCCACGCACCTCTATCCCCTCAGAGTAAGCCGCAAACCCCTTCCACTCCAGCGGCATCACCGTCGTTTCACCCCCTGTCATCTCCGCAATCCGACTCTCCAACCATTTCGTTAACAAAGGCCCCTCCACAAAACGCAACACCGCCCAATAACACACCAACGGAATCCCCACCCCCAACACTCCAAAAATCACACCAGCAAACATCAACCACCTTTTCATAACTCCCTACCTTACGCCTCCCCTCCCGCTACACAAGCCTATCCTCAGCCCTTCCCCTATCCCTTTCCCAACGACACCTCCCCCCCGCAAAACAAACATATTGCACACCTCGCACGATATGCCAAAAATGCCACTCCTAAACCCTACCCAAAAACCATGAGCTCCACCAAAACCAAACTTCCCTTCAGCTCCATCTTCAACATGAACTTCGGATTCTTCGGCATCCAATTCGGATGGGGCCTCCAAATGGCCAACATGTCCGCCATCTACGCCTACCTCGGCGCCTCCGATGCCGAAATCCCCGGCCTCTGGCTGGCTGCGCCTCTCACTGGACTCATCATTCAGCCCATCATCGGTCAACTCAGCGACCGCACCTGGCTGCAATTCCTCGGCCGTCGCCGCCCCTACATCCTCATCGGTGCCATCCTCTCCACCCTCGCCCTCATCCTCATGCCCAATTCCATCTCCGTCTTCATGGCCGCCACCCTCCTATGGGTTCTCGACGGCTCCATCAACGCCTCCATGCAACCCTTCCGCGCCCTCGTCGCCGACACCCTCCCCGAAGAACAAAAATCCACTGGCTACGCCCTCCAAAGCTTCTTCATCGGCCTCGGCGGCTCCATCGCCTCCTTCCTCCCCCTCTATTTCAAGCTCTATCACTCCAGCCCTGCAAGTGCCGCTGAAAACGCCGTGCCCGATACCGTTCGCTTTTCTTTCTACGTCGGAGCCGCTGCTTATTTCATCGCCACACTCTGGAGCGTCTTCACGACCAAAGAAATTCCTCCCTCAGACGAAGAACTATCCCGCCTCCGTTCGCAAAAATTCGACTGGACACTCGGACTCGGAGAAATCTTCGCTCGCGTCCCAGCAAGCGTCCGACTCCTCGGTCTCCCCATCCTCGTTCTCCTTTTCCTCGGCATCTACAGCCTCTTCCCGCAAGCCTCACAAAACCTCAAAGACACCACAATCTTCGGCCTGAAACTTCTTAACTTCTCCGTCCTCCTCTTCTCCGCCTGGTTCCTCCTCGTCGCCATCCTCGTTGCCCCCACCTCGATGCGTCGCATCGCGCTCACCCAATTCTTCACCTGGGTCGCCCTCATGTGCATGTGGACACAGCACAATTCAGCCATCACCAAACACATCTTCCTCCCAGCCGGCCTCACCGCTGAAGACGCCAACATCTGGAACGGCGTCTGCTTCGGCACCTACAACGTCGTCTGTTTCCTCTTCTCCCTTTTCCTCATCCCCCTCTCGCGCCGCCTTGGCCTTCGCCTCACACACGGCCTCTGCCTAGCCATCGGTGGTATCGGCCTCGCCCTCATCCCCTATCTTTCCAATAAATATCAACTCCTCATCCCCATGATCTGCGTCGGCATCGCCTGGGCAAGCATCCTCGCCATCCCCTACACCATCGTCTCCACCGACATCCCAGCCGAAAAAATGGGACTCTTCATGGGCATCTTCAACCTCTTCGTCGTCGTCCCCCAAGTCGTCGCCACACAAGCCCTCGGCCCCATCATGGAAGCCCAATTCCAAGGCAACCCCGTCCCCGTCATGACCATCGCAGGCCTCAGCTTCATCCTCGCCGCACTCTGCATGACGATCGTCCGCCCAGCACCCGCAACCTCTAGCTCCCCCACCGCCTCCGCAGGCCACTAATTAAAGCCTTTGACAACTCCACCCACACACTCAATTTAAACACCATGAAAACATCCTCCCTCCTACTCGCCCTTGCCCTCTCTCTCACCCCACACCCATCTCTCCTCGCCCAACAAAACAACATCGCCGACGATCGCGCCTCCAACCCCGAATACAACAACGGCTGGAGCAGCGGCCAAAACGGCGGCTACGGCTTCGGCGAATGGAAACTCATCGCCCAACCCTCCGACGACGCCTCCCGCACCTACAGCGGGCACTTCATCGCCCAAGACGTCGACCACAGCGACCTCAACGGCGTCGCCACCGACGGCCGCGCCTTCGGCCTCTACGCCAACGGCCACCGCTTCGAAAAAGCCGTCGCCTTCCGCCCCCTCAAAGAACCTCTCAAAATCGGCGACACCTTCTCCATCAAACTCGAACACGGCGATTTCGTTAAAAAATTCGACATCGACTCCCCCGACCCCGGCTCCGTCGGCTTCACCATCCGCACCGGCAACGCCCAAAACACCGAAAACGACTACAAAACCGGCGCCCGCTTTGAACTCAGCTACCACAAAGACAAAAACAACTACACCCTCATCGACAAAGACGGTGAATTCGACACCGGCGTCAACTACACCGACAGCGGCATCTCCGTCAGCTTCACCCTCACAAGCCCCGACACCTACGACCTAGAAATCATCTGCCTCAGCGACCGCTCCATAAAAACCTTCACAGGCCGCCACCTCGCTGGCGAAG
>JANWVL010000033.1 GCA_025056655.1 Candidatus Methylacidiphilales bacterium | reverse complement strand
GCTTCTGAATTCGCGCTTGATTGCTTACGGGAAAACGCAAGATGTTTTTACTCCTGAAAACCTTCAGAAGACTTACGGGGGACGCCTGACAATTCTGAGTGAGGTTTTAGAGGCCTTTTGAAAAGTAGCTATGGCGGTTTCAAAAATTTTAATGTGCCTGTGGGGACTGGCGTTAGGATTCATTCCACAGACCGTTGTTGCAAGACTGGTGCCATCCGATATCGGCAACTCGCTTTGCGAGGTAATCGCTTACTTAACATTGAGTGATGCAACACTGCGGGTAGTTGTATCGGCAGCCTTAATTTTAGGTGCTTGCGGAGGAGTAATGGGAGGATTTCTGATCGTTCGCAAACAAGCCTTTTTGGCAGATACTCTCGCACATGCAGTTTTGCCCGGGATAGCGTTAGGGTTTCTATGGAACTTGAGTAAAGACACCGCTCCTATGCTTATAGGCGCAGCTTTGACAGGTTTAACGGGCATCGGTGTATTTCGTATTTTGCAGACGCGCAATCATCATCACGACCAAGCGATTCTTGGTTTCGTATTGGCTGCGTTTTTCGCAATAGGACTCTGTTGGCTAAGCATGATTCGGAATGCTGAAGATATTCCATCGGCGGGAATCGAACATTTTCTTTTTGGGCAAATCGCGGCGATTTCAGATGAAGATCTGCCCTACATTTGGGGGATCGGTTTTTTGATCCTAGCTGTGGTTGGCTTATTGTATAAAGAGTATCTCCTGATCTGTTTTGATGCGGCATTTGCGCGATCTTTGGGAAAACCTGCTTCTTTGTTGAGTGCTTCGCTTTTGTTTCTTTTGACTCTTGCGGTTGTGATTTCATTGAAGGCAGTCGGAGTTGTGCTGGTCACTGCGTTACTGATTATTCCTGCTGCCACAGCACGTCTCCTGACGGATTCTTTTTTGCGGATGCTTATTTACTCTGCTGTGCTAGGGGCTTTAGCGGGATGGCTTGGGACATTGGGGTCTTTGCTAGGTCCTGGTCTCCCTACTGGGCCGATGGTTGTTTTGAGTGCTACAGGAAATTTTCTGCTGGCGTTGTGCTTAGCGCCGAAGCGGGGGTGGGTGGTTCGTTGCCTGAGGCGAAGAGAGGAGGAACGCCGGCATCTTTACGAAAATCTGCTTAAGACTTTGTATCATGCAGAAGAGGCTTCTTTTGAGGATGGACAGCCTCTTAAAAGGCTTGCTGAAGGCCATTCTACGACACCAGAAAAACTGCGGGGGTCGCTTGCAGTGGCTGAGTCGAAGGGATTCGTCCAAGTTGACAAAAAGAGCCAGAGCGTCAGGCTGACCTCCAGAGGGCGCGATCGTGCGCGAACAATTGTGAGAAATCATCGCCTATGGGAACTCTATTTAGCGGAAGCGGCAAACATCGCGCCTGATCACGTTCACGATGCTGCAGAGGCTATGGAGCATCACATGGATGAAGAGACGGCGCGAAAGATCGAGCAGCGTTTTGGCCAGGGCCGTTTAGATCCTCATGGAAAGCCTATCCCTGCGGCCGAGACAAGGAAGTCTGCTTCTGCATCTAAAAATGCAGATGCATAGGATTAAAGCTTTTATTGGGAGAAGATGAACGTCTCTAACTTTGAATTGCTTTGGCCAGCATATGACGCTTATGCGGTCTGGATTCGTCCTTGGGTGGAGGATAGGGATCTCACATTGCCTATTTTTTTAATGGCTTTTTTTGTAACGGCTGGATGCGGTCTTGTGGGAAACTATCTTCTTCTTCGCCGTTCTGTGTTGGTCGGAGATGCTATTAGTCATAGTCTGCTTCCGGGTATTATTGTGGTATTCCTTCTTTTTGATTCGTTGGATTGGCCGCTTTTGTTCCTTTCCGCAGTGGTCACGGGCGTTATTGCTGTGTGGTTGGCTGAAGTGCTGCATCGACAGACCGTTATTCCCAAAGATTCTGCGTGGTGTGTGACGTTTACTTCTCTTTTCGCGCTAGGCGTTTTGATGTTGAGTCTGATCGAGAGACAAGCGCCTATTCATCTGGATGTAGAATGCCTTCTTTTTGGTGAGATTGCGTTTGTGGCGCTTGAGCCATCATTAAAAGTGGCAGGGGTTTCTCTCGGCCCTCACACACTTTGGGTGATGGCAGGGCTTTGCGTATTTATTGGGTTGTTGATTTTACTTTTCTACAAGGAGCTGCTGGTCATCACATTTGATGAGACCTTGGCGCGTCTTCAGGGTAGGAAAGTAGGGCTTTGGCATTATGGGATGATGGCTATCGTGGCGGTTGTGATTGTTGCAGTGCTACAGGCCGTGGGCGTGATTTTGGTGGTGGCGATGTTGATCCTGCCAGGGATGACAGCGTCTGAGTTGTCCACACGGCTTCCTGGGCGGCTTTTGTGGACGCTTGCGTATGCACTGATCACGCCGCTGCTGGGATATCCCTTGGCGGTGTGGTGGCAGTGCACGGTAGCTGGGTCGATGGTGGTAGTCGGAGCGCTGGTTTTTACGTCAGTCTGGCTTATCAAGCGTTGGTTTTTTAGAGAGAAAACAGTGTTTGTCTCTCCGTAGCTCGTGTAGGATCGGCTTATTTATACCTTTGCTGATGAGCGTGCTTCCGACTAGACTTATAGGTTTATGAACATGATGAAACTCATGCAGCAGGCTCAGCAGTTGCAAGCGCGGGCTAAAAAAATTCAGGAGGAGATTGCTAGACGCGAGTTTTCTGCGTCGGCGGCTGATGGTAAGATTCAGGTGACATTGAGTGGTGAAGGTGAGATGTTGGCTCTACGAATTGATCCTGAGTGGTTGCGTGAGACGCCGGATGTGGAGATGGTTGCGGATTTTATTGTGATGGCCTCACGAGAGGCTTTTCAAAAAGGGCGCCAGGCTATTCAGCAGGAGATGGGGCAACTCACAGCTCAACTCGGCCTTCCGCCTGGCTTATTCTAAAAGGATACGATGGATTATCCGCCTAAGGTTCAAGATTTAATTACGGCGTTTCGGTTGCTTCCGACAGTGGGGCCGAGGAGTGCAGAGCGTTTTGCGCAGTGGTTTGTCGAGGCGCCTTTAGAAACCAAACAGCAGTTAGAGGCGGCGCTTCGTCAGGTGCGCGAGACCATTACGCCGTGTCCGGACTGTGGATTTTACAGCGAGGGTCAACGTCTTTGCCACATCTGTAGTGATCCTACTCGGGATGCATCGGTGTGGTGTATTGTGCAGGATGCAGCGGAGCTAATTAAAATTGAACGGAGCGGGACATACCGTGGACTTTACCACATCTTGGGTGGCTTATTGGATCCTCTTGAGGGGATAGAACCGGAGCATTTGGCGGTCGAAAGCCTTTTAATGCGGCTGAAGAAGATGCAGCCGAAAGAAGTTATTTTGGCACTGGGCACAGATGTGGAGAGTGAGACTACGGTGCTTTATTTGACGCCGTTACTCAAGCAGTATGCGATCAAGGTCACTCGATTGGCTTTTGGGCTGCCTGCGGGTGGGGGCATAGCTTATGTGGATAGTGTGACACTGGGGTATGCGTTATCGGGCAGGAGGGAGATATGATGCGATGTGTTTTTTTGTTTTTGTGCTTGTGTTTGCAAAATGGCTGGCTGTTTTCGGAAGAGGAACAGCAGCACGGCCTGAATTTTGAGCAATATGTGATAGATGCTTTTACAGGGCGTGGATACACGGCGGATTGGGATTTGCCGGGCTTCGCTAATCCTCGGGTTCCGGGTGTGCCGGTCTCGATTAAGTTGATGCAAGAGGGGCATACGATTTATTTTAGCGATGCATTGCGGCAGCGCCGTTTGCGAGGGGAGTTTCAGCTGGTGATTGGTTTTTACCGAAAGATTCCTGAAGCACAGAAAATTGAGATTTTGCATTTACATAATCTTCGGATCCGTCCACAGGAATGGGAGAAAATCTGGGGTGATGTGACGGTGGAAATGCTTGAGGCGTTTCAGGAGGAGATTAAGCGGGGATCTGTAGAGGAGGCGCAGGCTTTTGCACGGAAGCGGGCGGCGGAGTTGCGTAAGTTAAGCCGTGGCATGAAGATTTTTCCGAAGATCAATCGTCAGCAGCGACGCATTCAGTGTGGGATGGATTATGAATTTTTCTGTCGCACGTTTATTGGCACGGCGCGGCCGGAACGGCAGGAAGAGCTTCGTCTCTATGAGATGAAGTTTCCGCGATTTCTGCCAGCGGCGCCGCGTCATTGGTGGGGTGAGTCTTGATCCGGGGTGTGTGGCGGGAGGACTAGAGTTGGAGGGTGTCGTCGGTGGTAGCGCCTAGGTGTGCGGAATTGACGAGGTAGGCGTATTTGGCGAGGAGGCCTCGGGTGAAGCGTGGCTTGGGTTTTTTCCAGGCTTTTAAGCGGGCGCGAATTTCTTTTTCGGGGATGTCGAGGGTGATTGTGCGACGCACGGCATCGATGGTAATGGGATCGCCATTTTTTACGATAGCGATGGGGCCTCCGACATAGGCTTCGGGGCAGATGTGGCCGACGACAAATCCGTGTGAACCGCCAGAGAAGCGGCCGTCGGTAATGAGTGCGACGTCTTTACCTAAGCCTTTGCCCATGACGGCAGAGGTGGGGGAAAGCATTTCGCGCATGCCGGGGCCACCTTTGGGGCCTTCGTAACGGATGACGATGACGTGGCCTTTGCGAACTTTGCCGGAGAGGATGGCTTCTAGGGCTGATTCTTCGGAGTCGAAGGTGATGGCGCGGCCTGTGAAGCGGAGTCCTTCTTTGCCGGATATTTTGGCGACGGCGCCGTCTGGGGCGAGGTTGCCTCGAAGGATGACGAGGTGAGAGTCTTTTTTGATGGGGTTTGAGAAAGGGCGGATGATGTCTTGATCGGCTGGGTAGGGTTGGGCGTCTTTGACGTTTTCCCAGAGTGTTTTGCCTGTGACGGTGAGGCAGTCGCCGTGCATGTAGCCTTCTTCGATGAGGAGTTTCATGAGGGGGACGGTGCCGCCGATGGCGATGAGATGATTCATGAGGTAGCGGCCGCTTGGCTTGAGATCGGCGAGGACTGGGGTTTTGCGGCCGATGCGGGTGAAATCATCGAGGGTGAGGCGGACGCCTGCGGCGCGAGCGATGGCGAGGAGGTGGAGGACGGCATTGGTTGATCCGCCGAGGATAATTGTGAGGGTGATGGCGTTTTCAAAGGCGCGACGGGTGAGGATGTCGCGGGGGCGGATGTTTTTTTCGATGAGGTGAAGAACGGCTTCACCGGCGCGCCGGGCGTCGTCGCGCTTTGCATCGGAGACTGCGGTTTGTGCGGAGCTGTTGGGTAAGGAGAGGCCGAGGGCTTCAATCGCGGAGGCCATGGTGTTGGCAGTATACATGCCGCCGCAGGAGCCTGGGCCGGGGATGGCGCAGCGTTCAATTTGGGCGAGTTCTTGATCGGAAATTTTTTGGTTGGCGTGAGCGCCTACGGCTTCGAAGACGGAGACGATGTCGAGGTCTTTGTTTTGGCCGTCGGGGAGGGTAAGGCATCCGGGGAGGATTGTGCCGCCATAGACGAAGACGGCGGGGCGGTTGAGACGTGCGATGGCGATGCAGGCGCCGGGCATGTTTTTGTCGCAGCCGCCGATGGCGACGAAGCCGTCCATGTTTTGTGCGCCGACGACAGCCTCGATAGAGTCTGCGATGATTTCGCGGGAGATGAGGGAGTATTTCATGCCGGGCGTGCCCATAGAGATGCCATCGGAGACGGTGATGGTGTGGAAGATGAGGGCTTTGCCGCCGGCTTGCTCTGCGCCGCGCTTGGCCTCGATGGCGAGGGTGTCGAGGTGCATGTTGCAGGGGGTGATTTCGCTGGCGGCGGAGGCGATGCCGATGAGGTTTTTGGTGAAGTCTTCGGGGGTGAAACCGAGTGGGTAGAGCATGGAGCGGTTCGGCGCGCGGTGTGGGCCGTCGAAAAGGATTGAGGAGTATTGGCGGTGTGCCGGGGGTGTGGACTTGGATTGAGTTGTGGATTTTGGGGAGGGTGTGGGGGTGGGCATAGTGGATTGGAGTTAAATTATCCGTATGGATGAGGATGGCAGTGAAAATTTGATTGAAAAGATTAGAGGTGACCGGACTGGAAGTAGTCGAGGATGCCTTTTTCGAGTGTGTATTGAGGCTTGTAGCGTAGGGCTTTGATGGTGACGGACATGTCGGCTTCGGTGTGGGGTTGGTAGAAGGGGTAGGGGTTGTCGAAATACTCGGTCTCGAGGTCAGTGCCGAAGGTGCGGTTGAGGATGGTGACGACGTCGTTGAAGGAGCGGGCGGTGCCGGAGCCGGCGTTGTAGATGCCCGATTTGCGGGCAGTGGTGATGGCTCGGATGGTGAGCTCGACGATGTCTTTGATGTAGACGAAGTCGCGGCGTTGTTCGCCGAATTTGAATATGCGGGGATTTTGGCCGGCTTTGATTTGCTGGGCGAGTTGGTAGATCATGCTAGCGGCGGTGCCTTTGTGAGCTTCGCGTGGGCCGTAGACGTTGAAGTAGCGCAGGCCTACGATGTGGCGGGAGGGGTAGGAGCGGAGGAAGAGGCGTGCGAGGTTTTCGAGCTGGACTTTGGAGAAGGCGTAGACGTTGGCAGGGTGTAGGGGTTGATCGAGGGTGTTGACGCCGGAGGCGATGCCGTAGGTGGCTGCAGAGCTAGCGAACATGATACGGGTTTTGTTGGATTTGCTGGCGACGAAATGAAGGAGATTGCGGAAGGATTCGACGTTGTCGTGGACTTGTTGGAATTGGTTGTGGTTGGTGGTGTCGGTGATTGAGGCGAGATGGAAGATGGCGTCTAGGGTATTGGCTCGGAAATAACGGGAGAGGTCGAGTGTGGCGAGGTCAGCGGCGATGAAATCGCCACGGTAGCCTTGAAGATTTTTAAAAGAAGCTGAACGGAAGTCGTCTATTATTGTAAGTTTGGCGGAGGGATATTCTTCTTGGAGTTTTAGGGCTAGGTTTGCGCCGATGAAGCCAGCGCCGCCGGTGATGAGGATGTTTTTCATGGATGATATTAAAGTTCAAAGTATTGTATGAATCAAATATGTTCTTTGACTGATAGCAATAGGTGTGTGTTGTCGATGGTTGTCGAGTTAGTTTGAATGGATCTTTGAGTGGTTATAGATGGATCGATAAACTTCAGGTAAGAGTTACAAAGATGGATAATAACGGTGCTGAGAACAAGTATAAGCACTACAGGACAACGCGACTAACGTAAAGTTAAATTCACCTTATGTATGATGGATATCGAGAAAAAATTTTTATTAAACGGTGGCTAAACTGAAAAAAATATACACACAATAGGAAAATATTAAAAGGGTTGGAGGATGATATTTATCAGCTAGTTTTGTATTCATTTGGTAATCAGCAATTTAATAAATAAGAATTTTAAAAATGGAGTTTGAGGAGAAAGTTGGTATGGATTATGATTGATTTAGTCTAGCTGAGGAAGGTTACAGGTGATGGTGGAAATAAAAACGATGAACGAAAACGAGGAGGATGAAAAATAGAAGGCTTACTAAAAATTTAGTTGACATTTTAATTAAAAAAGCATAAAAACTCAAAAAGTGAAAATTATGTTTGCAGGAAACATAAAATGCATTGTTAGACATCATTTTCTCAATGAGCGCAATGATGTCCTCTCGATGAGTTATTTTACTAATGGGCGAGGAATTTTAACTGATTCGGTAATATCCTCAAATGAGAAAAATTCATGTGTGTAGTTGATCATGAAAAAGACATAAAAATTTCTTTAATCTAATCATAGTTATGAGCATGACTACTGCTAGGAATCAAAAAATAATAATGGGAAAGATTAAAGTGCAGTGGACAGGAAAGTTTAGCATTGTGGCCTTAGCAATGCTTTTTTTTATCGCATCGCCGGATAAGATCAGCGCACAACTCCCTGTTAATGGAACTGTCATAAGTGGTGATATAACAATAGAAAATGGCGCAAACCAGATGGATATTTTTCAATCGTCTGAAAAAGCAATCATAAACTGGGAACAATTTGACATCGGTGTTAACAACACAGTTAATTTCTGGCAGCCGGGGGGGGGATCAACGTTGAACAGGGTTACTGGGGCATTTGGATCCTACTTAAACGGAAACTTGAATGCAACAGGAAGTGTCTATTTAATCAATCCCAATGGTGTAGTAGTGGGGGCAAACGGGAGAATTATAGTTGGAGGGAGTGTATACTTTTCTACTTTTGATTTGAGCAATGAAAGTTTTCTTCAAGGGTCGAATCCAGAGTTTATCAGCAGAAGTGTAGGACAGATTCAGAACTTCGGAAAGATACAAGCAGGTCGTGATGTATTTTTAATTGGAAACTACATACACAATAAGGGCAAGATAAGTGCCGGAGGAACGGTAGGATTAGTTGCAGATGGATACGGTAGCGAAATTGTGATACAAGATCAAAGAAACATCCCGAATGCGCCGCGGGTGTTGGTTAGGAAAAGAGGCGTTGGGCGGCCGGATGATCAAGAGAGGGTTGGTATTGACCACCATGGGCTCATTGAGGCAGCGAGCGCTGAGATTATAGCTGCAGGGGATATATATGGAACAGCGATAAATATAGGAAATGAAGCGGGAATACGTGTCAAAGGCACTGTGCAAGACCCAGACGGGAGGGTGTTCATCGTAACAGATGGTGGGAAAATTAGGGTTGATGGGACCGTGGAAGCCAAAGATTTGGCAGGGAAAGGAGGTAAAATTAAGATTGATGCAGGTAAGGGTAAGTCAGGAAGTAGCCAGACCCTAGTGACCGGATTAATTGATGCATCGAGTGTTAACACGGTAGGTGGCCATGTTGAGGTGTTGGCAGATGAAGTAGCATTATACCAAGCAGGCTTGATAGATGTCAGAGGTGCTCTGGGCGGAGGAACAGTCTTATTTGGAGGGGATTATCAAGGAAAAAATCCCGATGTGCAGAACGCAAGAGCGACTTTTATAGGTCAAGACACAAGAATATTAGCCGACGCTTTACAAGACGGAGATGGAGGTAAAGTAATCATTTGGTCAGATGAGGTCACTCGCATGTTTGGAGAAATCTCTGCTAATGGAGGTGAAGAAGCCGGAGATGGTGGATTTATAGAAGTGTCATCCAAAGGTTATTTTGAATTAGAAACAATAGCTCGAGTAAGTGCATCATCCCGTAATGGAAGGGCTGGCACTGTATTGTTTGACCCTTCTGATATAACTATCTCGAATGCGCCTAATTCAAATATTACAGGAAGCCCTAATTTTGTAGCAACTGCAGCCACTGCGAATATTAATTACTCAACTCTAGTCGCATTATTAAATTCAGGCACATCAGTTACGATTTCAAGTGCTAGTGGATTTTCAGGCAACGGTGACATTACCTTTACTGATACTGGAACATTAATCTTTAACAACACGAACACTACATTAACTATCAATGCATGGAATAACATAAATATAAATCCAGGAGTTATAGTTAATATTAACGGATCAACGCATAGCGGCCAACATCTAATTCTCAATGCAGATACTGGTGGAGGAGCAACTAACGGCGGTATATATATAGATGGAATAATCAACTTTGACGCCAACATGGATAAAATAACAATGCAAGGTGAAACGATTGTTATCGGGCCATTAGCAACGGTTAATGTTAGAGATATGACCGCGAATGCGACTGATGGAGATTTCCTCATGCTAAGCGGAGGAGCATTATTTCACTCAGGAGGAGCCTTCAATGTCAATGTAGTGAATGGAGATTTCGATATGCAAGCTGGCACGATACTCGGTATCACTGCAGATCAATTAAATATCACAGCTACAGGCAATATTATTATGGCTGATTTTACACCAGGAATTAACTTAACTGGAAGCTTAAATTCTACCATTAACTCTACAGGCGGTAGTATATTTTTCAATGAGACAGGAGCTTTTATTCTAAATAATCAGACCCTAAATATAACGGCATTCAATAATATATCGCAGGCTCCAGGAACTGGTATTGCATTCACAACATCAGGGACGAATTCTTCGGTAAAATTCAAAGCTGATAATTCAGGCTTAGGCACTGGCGTAATCACTCTAGATGGAGGGTTGTTTCATAGTCCAACACAACACATCAATATGGAAATGTCAGCAGCTGGCAACGTTACCATAAATGGCACCATAGATCTAGGGTTAGGCAATCTGTTCTCTATCCAATCTACAAATGGATCCGTTAACATGGGTGTTGGATCAAGCATCACAACCCTGGCAAAAGAATTTAAGATTGTTGCCCAAAATAACGTGAATGTTGAAAATTTGGACTTAGGTGGCTTGTCACAAAACTCTCTAGTCAAGGCGATAAATGGTAATATTAATCTCGGAGGTCCCAATAATAGCTTCAACCTCAATAATACTTCATTAAAATTTGAATCGTGGGGTAATTTTACCTTAGCCTCATCTTCTCAGATCTTCGCCCAGGGCACTGGAATCTCACCATCTATAGAAATTCAGGCAGACACTGGGGGCTCCCTATCAACTGGCAATGTTAATATAAATGGAAATATCTCCAACACTCTACCCACAAATCCAGTGGGTCTAATAATTAAAGGTGAAAATATCAATATTGCCAATAACGTCTCTATTACAGATGTGCGAAACTTTGAATCCTATGCACAAGGTGGCAATATAACTTTAAGTGGAAACAACAATATAACTAGTGTCTCTTCAGGAACAAACTTTATAATGCAAGCAACCGGGTCTATTAACATGCAGGAAAGTAGCACTATAAATGTTTCAGCATCCGGAAATATGTTGATCAAAGGAGGCAATAATGTAAGTTTGGGAACATTAATATTAAATCAGACTGGTGGCGGCAATATAATAATTACTTCTGACTTCGGTAGCATTCTTGATTCGAATCCACTGGCGGACAGTAATCCGAATATACGTTTCCAGACAGCAAGTCCTACAGCTCAACTTTCACTGAATGCTGGCCAATCAATAGGAGGTAGTGGATTAGCCGACATAGACATCAGAGCAAATGCGAATAATCAAAGGGTAGGTGCCATAGCTGTGAGTAATATATATATTGAAGATACCACCAATCATCCCATATTGAACATCAATGGTCTTCAATCATCTAATGGTGCAATTAGCTTTGTTACACAAAATGCGACAAACCTTAATATCATAGATGCAATATACCGAACAAGCACTTCACTTAACATAATTTCTATAACGAATAATACCCCCAACGGAAATATCAATCAAAATCACAACATTGGTCTAATTGGATCACCTTCTACGATAAATTTGACTACAAGTAACAACATTATACAGGGACCGAATAGAGTAATCAACGCCGGCGGTGCCGGCTCATCTGTTACACTAGCAACCACTAATACAACTACTCCTGGTAATATTATAGGCTCTTATGGAAACTATGGCTCATTATATATAAAAGACGCGGCTACCATAAATGCTCAAGCAGGCACACCTTCTTCATCTGGAAGTGGTTCATATACAGCAAACGGTCAACTAAAAATAGCTCACGACACAACTTTACCTAATACTAATATCACAAATTTGCTAGGAAGAAACATCATTGTGTCAGACCGTGGACCAGCTGGTCATACGACTACAATTCAGAATGTAGACACAACATCAAACACAGATTCACGAGTTATGATTCTTTCTGGACGAAATGGGCCCGGTAACGGTCCCGACAATCTAGTCCTAAATGATTTAATAGTAGCTGGTAACATAGGTAATCAAGCTCCAGGTCGGCAATTTTCACATATCTTTTTAGCTGCTAATGAAGATGTAATAATAAATACCGGTGCCAATGTAAAAACAGGCACAAATGGAACCATTCAGATTGTTACTGATGAAGCCTACCCTACTCCACCGCTCCAAGGAACTGGCGGATTAAAGAATAACGGCGTAATTGATGCAACTGGGGGTAACGTGATCGTGTATAATTCTGACCCCTCGAACACAATACTAGGCACAATACTCGCTGCAAACGGAGCTGATCAAGTCTTTAATACATGGTATCAGCTAGTAGCGGGAGCCAATGCTTATGATCCGCAAACTGGTTATAATGCCCCAGGGACCGGAGGCACACCTGGAGGGGATTTCTACAAGATCCAACAAATGAATTCTTCCTCTTCAGCAGTAAGTTCTAGTCAAAGCCTCTCTGCGCAAAGCAGCTCTTCTAGTAGTAACTTCAGCTCTTTCCATAGCTCAGCCTCAAGCTCTTCAAACTCCAGCTTTTCATTTAGCCAAAGCTCCCACTCAAGCAGCTCGTCATCTAGCTTTAGTAGCTCTATATCAGTAGGAGGATCCGTTAATGTTGCATCGTCTAGCTCTATGAGCTTCCAAAGCAGTTCATCTAGTTATTCATCAAGTTCTTTCAATAGTTCTGCATCCAGTTCATCATCTAGCAATAACTCAAGCTTCTACTCTTCAGCATCAAGTAGTTCATCATCGTCGGTCTCTTCTAGTCATTCCAGCTTCAGTCTGTCCAACTCATCATATAGTTACAGTCTTTCCTCAAATAGCTCCTCAGTCTTTAGCTCATCTTCCTCCTCCCAACAAGCAAACTTATCCTCCAGTCAAAGCTCAAGTGTATCGCAAAGTTCAAGCAGCTCTTCATTCAGCTTTAGTTCAAGTGCACAAATTAGCAGTAGTCAATCTGCCTCCGCTTCGCAATCCGCTAGCATTTCATCCTCATCTGCGAGTAGTAACAGCGCAGCGTTCAGCTCTAGTTCATGGAGTTATTCTGTATCTGCTAGTAGTAATGCCTCTGCCCACAACAATAGTTCACAGGCTTCGCATTCCGCTTCAAGCTCTAGCTCCTCTGCCTCTAGTTCAGCGTCTAGTTCTGCTAACAACAGCTCTAGCTCGTCATCGAGTTCATCAGTAAATTCATCATTGACGGCCTCTAGCTCATCCAATTCACACAGTTCCAGTTCATTCTATAGTAGCTCAATAAGTAATTACAATCCTGCTTCGAGTTCGGCCTCTTCTTCGGCTTCTAGTTCCAACAGCTCCGTGGCATCTAATTCGATTCAAACCTCCTCAAGCGCCTCCCTGAGTAATTCATCCAGTTCTTTAGAAAGCAGCAGCTCGTCATTCTTCAGTTCTAGCTTTTCGAGTAGCGCATTCTCTAATGCAGCAAGTGCATCTAATAGTGCCAGTGCTTATAATAGCTCAAGCCAGTTTAATAGCTCCTCCTTTAACAACAGCTCGAGTTTCTTCAATAGTTCGTCATTTAACAACTCATCTTCCTTTAACAATAGCTCGAGTTTCTTTAACAGCTCGTCATTTAACAATTCATCGTTTAACAACAGCTCGAGTTTCTTCAATAGTTCGTCATTTAACAATTCATCCTCCTTTAACAACAGCTCGAGTTTCTTTAACAGCTCGTCGTTTAACAATTCGTCATTTAACAATAGCTCGAGTGTCTACAACAGCTCATCGATAAGCAACAGCTCGAGTTTCTTTAACAGTTCATCGTTTAACAATTCGTCATTTAACAACAGCTCGAGTTTCAACAGTTCGAGCAACAGTTATTTTGTGAGCAACAACAGTTCAGCAGCGAACAGCTCGAGTGTCTACAACAGCTCATCGATAAGCAACAGCTCGAGCGTATATAACAGTTCGTCAGCAGACAACAGCTCGAGTTTCTTTAACAGTTCATCGTTTAACAATTCGTCATTTAACAACAGCTCGAGTTTCAACAGTTCGAGCAACAGCTATTTTGTGAGCAACAACAGTTCAGCAGCGAACAGCTCGAGTGTCTACAACAGCTCATCGATAAGCAACAGTTCGAGCGTATATAACAGTTCGTCTGCAGATAACAGCTCGAGTTTCTTTAATAGTTCATCATTTAACAAC